>JBBQOA010000093.1:0-11035 GCA_038330465.1 Pyrinomonadales bacterium | reverse complement strand
GATGTTAAAAAATCGGGCGGCGAAACCGCTAAACCGTTTGAAGTAAAAAAAGCCAATGAGGATAAATTGGATTTATCAAACCGGGCGACCGAAGTCGGCAAATATGTCGAACAGGTAAAAAATATGCCGGATTCGCGGACTGAAAAAGTCAGTCAATTACGAGACCAAATCTCGTCAGGAACTTATAATCCGTCGGGCGATGAGATCGCCGGCGCTATTTTGAAAGACGAAAAAGTTTAATCTTACCGGACAATTATCAAATAATTCGTTCGGTGTCGCTTTCAAATTTTTTAGTGGGAAATCTTTGCTATGCAAGAAGATCTGATCAAAAAAATTGCGAACTTGATGACCGAACAAGCGGCGGCTTTCACCAGCCTCGAATCGCTCACCAAACAACTGATCGCGGTGCTGATCCGCAGCGAACCGAACAATATTGAATCGATCGCGCGCGCCGGCGAAACCGAATTGATGCGAATGCGTTCGCGTCTTTTAGAAATAACCACTTCTCTAACAGCCTTTTCAGAAATCAATCGGCAGGAGAATTACCAATCGACAATTCGACCCGAAGTCCGCGAGATCTTTGAATCAGCGGCGAATGTATTATTGGAATCCGCCCGAAACTACCAAAAAATCAGTAAACGAACGGAAAATCTGGCACACAGCGGCTCGTCCTTTGCGACCGCCTGTATTCAGATTTGCGGTGTTCTGCCTTCAACATATCGCCCTCCGGTTTTGAAATCGACAACAGGAGCAACTCGATGAGCATTAATTTTTCAGCCTTTGAAATCGGTCGCCGGGCACTCAACGCCAATCAATTCGGTATCAATGTCACGGGACAAAACATCGCCAATATCAACACGCCCGGTTATTCGCGGCGGCGCGTTCAATTAGCCGAATCAGGCAGCCGAAATATCAACGGATTCGCGGTCGGCACGGGCGTCACGATTCAGGGCGTTCAATCGTTTCGCGATAATTTGATCCAATCGAGAATCCAAACAGAAACCGGCATCGCCGGACGCCTGACGGCATTTCGCGATTCGCTCGCGCCGGTCGAAGCCGCTTTACAAGGCAGTGAAAACGGCGGCTTGCAGAATTCTATGAGCAGCTTTTTCGGCGCCTTTCGCGATCTTGACGCAAATCCGAACTCCGTTTCGCTGCGCGCGATCGTCACGCAAAAAGGCGCGGGATTGGCAAACGCGTTTCAATCGACCCGCGCAAAACTCGACACGATCCGCACCAGTACCGATTCACAGCTTCGCGCGACGGTTGCACAGGTCAATACTTTGTCGGGACAAATTGCCGGCTTGAACGATCAAATTCGCGGCATTGAAGCCGCCGGCGGCGAGGCTTCTCAATTGCGCGACCAACGCAGCGAACTGGTCAATCAGATTTCGGAATTCGCGGGCGTTCATCAAACCGAAAATTCCGACGGCACGATCAATTTGACGATCGGCGAAGGTCGCCCACTCGTCAACGGCGACCACGCCTTTACGCTGCAATCAAACAGCACGCCGCCGCTCGGTCTGGCGACGATCACGCTTGATGGGCAACCCGCGCTGTTCGACGAAGGAAGAATCAAAGGATTGCAAAACGCGCTCACCGAAACAACTTCGCAAATTGATTCGCTTGATGGTTTAGCCGCTTCGGTCGTTGAACGCGTCAACATTTTGCACGCTTCGGGAACGGATCTCGACGGCAACCCGGGAACGAACTTTTTTAACAATACGCCGCCCGTCACGGCGGCAAATATTTCGATCAATTCGGCGATCACGACAAATCCGCGGCTGGTCGTTGCCTCGGCGCAGACGCAGCCCGGACAAAACGGCACGATTGCCGGAGAAATTGCCAGTCTTTTGACCGATCCGAATTCGACCGCCGGCGCGCGAACCGGTTCGTTCAGTTCGATCTACGGTTCGATGCTTTCGGAGGCGGGTGAACATATTCATACCGCCGAAAACGATCTCCAAACACAAGGCGCGATCATTGCGCAGGCAACCGCGCAACGCGATGCCGTGTCGGGCGTTTCGCTCGATGAAGAGGCGATCAATCTTTTGCAGTATCAAAAAGCGTTCGAAGCCGCCGCGCGATTTATCAAAGTCGCCGACGAAATGACGCAAACGATTCTTTCGCTCGGTCAATAAATTTTTAGAGGGTAAATAATAATGAATTTTCGAGTACCTGACAATTCAACCGCATCGGTTTTCAATTCGCGGATCAACGCGCAGCGAAGCCGTTTAAGTGTGTTACAAGAACGGCTTTCAACCGGCAAACGCATCAATCGTCCGTCGGATGATCCGAACGGCGCGGAAGCCGTTTTGAAACTGCGCACATCCCAAAAAGAGATCGAACAGTTCAGTCGGTCGGCGCAAACCGCCAATTACAAATTAACGTCGGCTGACGATGCGCTGAACGGTTACGAAAATCTACTTGAACGGGTAAGAACTTTGGTCGCTCAAGGTTTGAGCGACACGACCACGCAAACGGCGCGCGATGCGCTGGCAACGGAAATCGACACGCTGCGAACCAGAATTTTAAGCGTCGCCAATACCAAACCCGGCGAAGAATATATTTTCGGCGGAACGCGCCAAACCGCGCCGCCCTTTGACCCGACGACGGGCGCCCCTGCCGGAACGCCGACGAGCGCGCAATATATACAGATCGAACCCGGCACCAATGCGATTCCGGTCGGCGTGACCGCCGAAACGGTTTTCAGCGACGCGACTTCCGATATTTTTACGGATCTGACCAATGCCGTCAACGCTTTGCGCGGAACCGGAAACCCGACCGCCGACCGAACGACGCTTGAAACAACGATGACGCGGCTCGGTCTCTATACCGATCTGGTCAATGTCGCACACGCGGTTGTCGGCTCGAATATGAACGCGACGGATGTTGCTCAGGAAAATCTGACCAACAGTTTTCTCTCTTTAGATGAAAGAGCAAATTCCATCGAAGGCGACGATTTTGCCGGCACCGCGCTTGCGCTTGCCGACTCGCAGCGCGCCATCGAAGCAACTTTACAGGTCGCCGCGCAAGGTCGCCGCTCGCTATTTGATTTTCTCGGCTAGTTATAATTTTTATGCCTTCAATCAATATTAAAGAACAAGAATATTCTTATTCCGAAGATGAGATCATCGATTTCACTGAAGGTCTCGTCGGAATGCCCGAAATGCGCCGTGCCGTCTTGGTTCCGCTGCCCGATTTTGAGCCGTTTTGCTGGCTGGCTTCGATGGAAGTCGAAAATATGCGGTTTATTGTTGTCAATCCGGCTGAAATTTTCGCCGATTACAAACCGTCCGAATTTGCGATCTTGAACGAATCGGAAACAATAACCTTGGTAATTGTCAAGGTTTCGTCCGATTGGCGGAAAACAACCGTTAATCTTCGCGCCCCGATCTTTATTAATAAAGAATCGAATCGCGGAGTCCAATTGGTTTTGACCGACAGCCCATACCGGCTTTCCGAGAGTCTTCCGCAAAACTAAAAATATGTTAGTTCTATCGCGCCGCAAAGGTGAAAAAATCGTCATCGGAAACGCCATTGTCATCGAAATCTTAACGGTCAGCGGCGACGGCGTGCGGATCGGGATCACGGCACCCGGCGAAACTTCGATCCATCGTCACGAGGTATTTACCGAAATTCAGGAAGCAAACCGCAATGCCGAAACAGTTTTAGGCGAGCTTGAAAAAACCTCGCTCGAACAACTCGCGGCTTTCCTGCGCGTCAATCAAAAATAATGAAACGAATTGATTGGACAATCTGGTTTGGCGCCGCGCTCGGTTTGGGCGCGATTTTGGGCGCTGCCTGGCTCGAAGATCTCAAGATCGGGTTTTTATGGAATCCGACCGCCGCCCTGATCGTCTGCGGCGGCACGCTCGGCGCGGTCATTGTCCGGCGCGGTCTCGGCGGCGTGACCGGCGCTTTGAAAGCGATTTGGAAAACGCAGCTTAAAGATACCGAAAATGAACAACACAAAATCGAAATTGCCAAATTAGCCTGGCTCTCGCGTTCGGCACAAAAAAACGGCGTCAAAGCGTTTGAAAATTATGCCGATAATTCGGGCGATCCGCTGATCGCTCAGGGTTTGATATTGGTTGCCGATTGCGCCGACGATGAAAAGATCAAGGAAATTTTGGCGCGGCAGCTCGATCTGGAAGACGACACGGGAATTCAAGATTCGGCAACACTCGAAGCCGCCGGCGGATTTGCGCCGACCTTTGGAATTCTCGGCGCGGTGCTCGGGCTGATCAGCGTCCTCAGGGTTTTGGATAAACCCGAAGTTCTCGGCGTCGGAATTGCGACGGCTTTTGTCGCGACGATTTACGGGATCGGCGCGGCTAATTTATTCTTTTTTCCGCTTGCCGCCAGGCTTCGGGCGCAACACGAAGCTAATCTCAAACGCCGTGAAGAAATCGTTGCCGTCATTCTGGCGATCAATACCAAACAACCGCCGCGTACGATCATCAATCAATTCAACTTACCGCGATGAGAAACCGCCGCCGAAAATCAAATAATGAAAGTGAAAGCCACAGCCGCGACCGCTGGCTGATCTCGTACGCCGATCTCGTCACGCTGCTGCTCGCTTTATTCATCGTGATGTACGGCGCGAGCGATTACGAACGGGCGCATAAGATCGCCGAAAGTTTTTCCTCTCAAAACACCGGCGGCAACGGAATTCTTCCCGCCAACAATTCGGACGCGGACGAACGCGCAAAATTTCAACAAAAATTGTCGGAAATCCCGATTTTGGTTCAAAAAACAAAAATTCGTCAAACCAAGGACGGTTTGGTCGTTTCCCTTTCCGAAGCCGGAGTTTTCGCGCCCGGCGAGGCAACGATCAATTCGGATGCGCAAAATTTAATAAAAACTCTTGCCGAAACCTTGCAGACGACCGATGTCCAAATCCGCGTCGAAGGTCATACCGATGCGACGCCGATCGCGAACGCCAAATTCTCATCGAATTGGGAACTATCAACCGCGCGCGCCGCGAATGTCTTGCAGAAACTCGTCGAAAACGGCATCGCGCCCGAAAGACTTTCCGCCGCCGGTTATGGCGGATTTCAACCCCTTGCTGACAACTCAACGTCTGAAGGACGCTCTCAAAACCGCCGCGTCGATGTCGTCATTCTCAATCGCTGAGCTTTTTCTCAACCTCGAAATTAATTCAAAAATAATTTCCTAAAGTTATTTAGAAATATTCCGATAAGACAATTACGAAACGCGAAAGCGGTTTCAATCTTAATAAAAAACAACCAACGACTGATGCACGGATGCGGAGGTCAAACCAACAGTTCACGGAGGAACAAATAAAATGGGTAACTTTTCTTTAGTAAACAATATCGGATCTTCATCGGCACAAACAAAATTGTCGATGACCAACACGAAACTTAACACAACTTTGCAACGCCTTTCTTCAGGCTTACGAATCAACAAATCGGGCGATGACGCGGCGGGTTTGGGAATTGCCAACAGCTTCCGCAGCTCAACGAGCATTTTGTCGCAAGGTGTTCGCAATGCTAATGACGGTCTTTCGACCCTGCAAATCATCGACGGTGGTTTGAATACGATTTCCGGCTTGCTCGATCGTGCGGCTTCACTCGCTTCACAATCGGCTTCGGGAACTTTCACGGGCGATCGCGGCACTCTGCAGGCTGAACTTGGGAAGGTCTTTGGTGAAATTGATCGCCAATCGCAAAATATCGGTTTGGGCGGCGTTGCCGGATCGGACGAAGGTCGCTTCAATAAATCGATCAACGTTTTCATCGGCGGCGGCGCAAATGCGTCGGCTTCGGGAAACAGTGTCGCGGTTGATCTTTCAAACAGCCGGGTTGACCGCACCGGATTGAGCTTAAACAATCTGAATATCGGTCAGGGAACCGGCAGCGTGACGGGCGCACAGGATATTTCAGGCGGAATCACCAATGCGGAAACCCTTTCGTTCCAATCGGTCGGCGCAAGCGGTCAGTTGACGAGCTTTACGGTTGCGATTTCAGCCGGAGCAACATCTTCGAACGTGCTTGACACCATCAATAACGATGCCAACATTCAAAATGCGGGTATCAAAGCATCTTTGGACACCAACGGCAAATTAGTTTTGGATTCAGCCAAATTCTTTGCGGTTTCGTCCGATACGGCTGACGGCGCGGGTCAAACCGGAATCGCCGGTGCCGGCGCGGCTGTTGATGATGTTGCGGTCACGGGCGCAGCCAATAAAGTCACGAAAACTCTTTCAGCCGGAACGGCTGGCGCGGTTCAAACCCTGAGTTTCACGGGCGAACAAATCGGTTATGCCAACACTTCGCAGGACGTTACTTTCGCATCGTTCGCGGCAGTCAGTGCAGTCAATGCCGATTCTGTGGCAGCATCGGTCAACAACGACACTTCGCTTCGTTCAGCCGGCGTTTTTGCGGTTCGCACGAAAGCCGATGGTTCGGAAGTCAGTTTGGTTTCGCTGAAATCGTTCAACGTCGCGATTACCAGTGATGCGGGTGCGGCTAACGCGATCAACAACATCGACGCATTGCAAACCCCGACCGCTGCAACGGGCGCAACCCTGACGGGCGGCGAACAAGGCGGCAAGGATGCTTTGACGGCAATCAAAGCCGCTCTCAGCACGCTTGGTCAGGTGCAGGGCAAAGTCGGTGCGGGTCAAAACAACTTGGAACAAGCCATTGACCTCGCGACAACCCAGATCACCAACTTTCAGGCAGCTGAATCAGCCATTCGTGACGCGGATGTCGCTACAGAAGCTTCGAATATGTCTCGGTTGAATACCTTGCAACAAGCCGGCGTTGCCGCTTTGGCGCAAGCTAACCAGTCAAGTCAAGCACTTCTTTCATTATTGAGATAATTGATTAAAATTTTATTCAAGCTTATTTCAATAACCGAAAAAAGTTAAACTGCTCCAATAAATAGG
Organism: Pyrinomonadales bacterium; assembly: GCA_038330465.1. GTDB lineage: Bacteria > Acidobacteriota > Blastocatellia > Pyrinomonadales > Pyrinomonadaceae > JAFDVJ01. The sequence continues at coordinate 4,119 of JBBQOA010000093.1, read as the reverse complement.
CGAAGGCTTGCGTCACAGCAGTCTTCGCCTATGGCGCATTCAAAAAAGGAAGTCCGGCTATGCAAATAAATACTTTAACAACGCCTTTGGAATATAACTCCGCTATTCACGCACAACCTGAAATTGCGATTGACGCGAAGGAGCTGAAAACGAAGTCCGAAGTCATTGAACCGAAGGTTGATAAAACCGAAAACATCGAGACGCTTAAAAATATCTTTGCTGAACATAAAATCACTTTAAAATTCAGTCAGGACTTGGAAACAAAACAACTTGTCGTCGAACTTGTCGATGATAAAACGGGTGAAGCCGTTCGTCAGATTCCATCGCAAATTTCATTAAAACTCGCCGCGATTTTCGTAAAAATGCAGGGGCAGTTTGTTGACAAAAAAGAATAATTTTTGCGCGTCAGGCAAGATAGTAATCCTGCCGGGCGCGCCAATATCATAAAAATATGCCAAGTAATATAAGTTTTAGCGGTCTCGGTAGCGGAATTGATTTCGGTGTGGTTCGTGATGCGATTCTTTCGCAGCGCGCCCGACCGATCACGCTGATGCAGAACAAAGCGAACGATTACACTTCCCGAATTGATTCGCTCAAACAACTCAATACGGCGCTCGCCACTTTGACGAGTTCGGCGGAAGCTTTAACCAGTCGTGATCTGGGAACGGGACGAAGCATTTCGACCGGCGATGCGACAATTGTCACGGCAACGGCAACCAGCGCGGCAAATCTCGGCAGTTTTGATATTAATGTTTCGCGCCTTGCGACCAATTTATCGCAAGCTTCCCGATCATTTACTTCAACGACCGCGCCGATTCTGACAAACAGCGCGACGACGGCGACTTTCGAACTTCGACAGGGCGGCGCGGCAACCGGCGTTTCATTGACAATTGATTCAGCGAACAACACTTTAGAAGGCTTGCGCGATGCGATCAACGGCGCAAATGCCGGCGTCACCGCGAGCATTATCGATGTCAACGGCGACGGCACCGGTCAGCAGCTTGTCCTGAGTTCAAAGGATACCGGCGCCGGCGGACGTGTCGAACTCGTCGAAACGACTTCCACCGGAACGCTCACGGATTTGAATATCCGCACGGTAAATCCGCCGGATAATGACTTTACTAAGCTCGATGCTTCGCTCACCCTCAACGGATTAAGCATCTCACGCTCGTCAAATTCATTTTCGGATGCCGTCACGGGCGTCACATTTAATCTTAAAAAAACCGGCGCAACCACGCTCGGCGTGACGCAATCGAGCGAAATTGAAAATAAATTGCGCGCCTTTATCAATGCCTATAACGGAATTCAGGACATTGTTGCCAATCAATACAAAAAGGATTCACAAAACAGACCGACCGGAGTTTTGGCAGGCGATTCGACGCTTCGCACAGTTCAACAGCAATTACGCGATGTGATCGGCGCAAAATCGACCGATAACGGCGGCGCCTTTGATTCGTTGACTCAACTCGGCATTACCAAAGGCAGCGACGGCAAACTCTCGATCGATTCGGCGGTCTTTTCCGACAAACTTAAAACAAATCCCGACGACGTGAAAGCCTTGTTGTTCGGCAAAACCGAAAATGACAAGGGAATTTTCCAAAAGTTTCAAGTTGCTTCCGCCGGTCTGAGCGACAGCGTCTCAGGAAGCGTCCAAACCGCGATCAGCGGCTATGAATCCTCGCTCAAGAGTTTGAACTCGACAATTTTAAAACGAACCGAGGCGCTCGATAATCTGCGAACCTCTCTGATAAAACAGTTTTCCGTCGCCGATGCGGCAATCGGTCAACTGACCGGTCAGGGCACGGCGCTCACGAATATCATCAAATCGATGCAGAATTCTAATAATAATTAATCTTTTAAGTGTTAGCTTTTTCTTTACTTTATCCCTCAAGAATGACCGCAATTTGCCGATATGTATTTTGGGTTTGGAAAAGAAAAAATATATGTACTCAGCACCAAAAGCACTCGCCAGCTATGGCAGAATAGCAAACAGCGAAACTAATCCGTTGAAACAAATTGTCATGCTTTATGACGGCGCGATCAAATTTTTGAATATGACCGCCGCCGACATTGAAGCCAACGATTTGCCCGCGAAAGCCGAACATTCCAATCGCGCGCTCGACATAATCAATTATCTGCATTCGATCCTTGATTATGAAAAAGGCGGCAGCGTCGCCGAAAGTCTCGATAAACTTTATCGAAGTGTGATGGTTTTAGTTCTTCGCGCGAGCGGCGAACTCGATCCGAAATTAATGCGCCGCGCCGCCGAACTTTTGTCGCCGGTCCGCGATGCGTGGGAAACAAATGCTCAAAAACTCGCTGACCCGTCATCGGTTCCGCCGATGGCTTACGAAAGTTCGGTTAGTTTGAGTCTTGGTTAATTTCTCCCCGGGAAATTTTATGTACGAATCCGAAAATCTGATCGACAATTCCGATTCACTGATCGGACTATTAACGTCGCAATGCGTTGATTTGGAAAAACTTCTCTCTTTGGCAAGAGAAGAGACGCTCGCCGCCCGTCAGGGAAAATTTTTTAAGATTCTCGACATCGTTTCAGAACGCGCCGAAATCACTCAAAAGCTCGAAACTTTTCAACAGCAGATTTCGGAACTGCGCGGTTGCCTTGATTCGACAAATCAAAACGCCGTCCAAAGAAATGCCGTTAATCGGGTCATTGAATTAGCCAATATGACGATCGTGCAGGACAATCAAACAAAACTGCTGTTGACCACTTCGCGCGAAGAAACCACCGATTCATTAAATAATCTCGAAAAATCACACTACGGCACCAACGCTTATTTGCGCGAAGAAACAAAAGGTTTGGCATATAATCGCAAATTTTGAGTAAAATCCAAATTCAAATAAAAAAACGCGGCACGAAACCGCGTTTTTTTTATTTTAAATCTTGCCAGTTATAGTTCTTTTTAACGCCAAAACCGCAAAATTGCCAAGCCGCAATGTTTTTTTTCAGAAATCCCCTGTTGAATTTCCAAAAACACTTCAAATTTCAAGCAAGTTTGGCTAAACATTCAACTTTTCGCCGATTTTAATTTCTACATCCGGGCGCAAATCAGTAAAAAAAAGCTTCATTCAAAATAAGACAAATCTTCAAATCAAACTTTCAAGACATTGATACGACTTCTTCTTCTTCCCCGTCAAAAGTTTCGATTTGCAGACGTTTTATTTTTTCGACCAGCGTCGTCCGTTTCATATTCAGCAATTTCGCCGCGCGCATCTTATTGCCGCCGGTTTTATCAAGGGTTTGGAGCAGCAGTTGACGCTCGACCTGCGACACGACATCCGAAAAATCGATGCCTTCATCGGGAATTGACTGCGGCATAAAACTGTTGCCCATCGGAATTTGAAACATATTTGCCTGATTCCTGATCTCTTCCGGAAGATGTTCGATCCGCACTTGCGGTTCGACACCCGAAAAGATCGCGGCGCGTTCCATCGCATTTTGCAACTGCCGGACGTTGCCCGGATAACTGTAAGAGATCAAAGCGTGGCGGGTTTCGTCGGCAATTGTTTTCGGCGGTAATCCGGCAGACAGACAAAAGCGTTCGAGCAATCCTTGCGAAAGCGATAAAATATCGTCGGGACGTTCGCGCAGCGCCGGAACGCGTAAATGAACGACATTCAAACGATGATAAAGATCGGCACGAAAACTTCCCTCGACGATCTTTTTATCCAAATCCGAACTGGTCGCCGCCACGACGCGGACATCAACCTTCAAGGTTTTCGACGAACCTAATTTTTCAAATTCGCTTTCCTGCAAAACGCGCAGTAATTTTGACTGCAAAGACAGATTCATATCGCCGATCTCATCGAGAAAAAGCGTTCCGCCGTCGGCTTGTTCAAAACGTCCCTTGCGGTCATTCTGCGCGCCGGTGAAGGCGCCTTTGACGTGACCGAAAAGTTCATCTTCGAGCAATTGTTCGGGAATCGCCGCGCAATTTAACGCGACAAAATCCTTCTTCTCACGCGGACTCGTCTGATGTACCGCGCGCGCGATCAACTCTTTACCGGTTCCCGTCTCGCCCGTGATGAGGACATTGATTTTATACGGCGCAATGATCTTGACCTGTTCGAGAACATTGAGCATGACCGTTGATTTGG
>JBBQOA010000092.1:0-11055 GCA_038330465.1 Pyrinomonadales bacterium | reverse complement strand
AAATGGGAACTCGCGATCATCAAGGAATATAAAAACGCCGACATCATCATCAGCGTCGAACACCAACTTTTCACCTTTGATTACCGGTTCACGATGACCGACCGCCAGACCAATATCGTTTTGGCAACCGGAAAAGTGACCGTCTGGGATGGAAATATCGCTTCCGGAAAATTTGCCGCGAAGATCATTGCCAAACTCAAAGAAATAAAAAACACCAAAGAAACGCCCGAAAATAAAACCGAAGCCGACAAAAAAAACTAGCTTAAACCGCTGAAGTTTTCTTCAAATTCTGAAATCACCTTTTGTGAATTACGAAACGCGCTGCGTCAAAATCAAGCTCAAGCCGAATTCGCTCGAAAAAGTGCGCGAATGGGCAAAGGTCATCAATGAACGAAAAGATGAGGCTCTGGCGACTTTGCGCGCCGAATCGGTGATTTTGGAAACGGTTTTTCTTGACCAAACCGGCGACGGCGATTTTTTGATCTATTTGATGAAAGCCGCGAGTTTTCACGAGGCGCGGGAAGCCGTCCAAAAATCGGTTCACGCGATCGACGCGTATCACCAAAATTTCAAAAAAGAATGTTGGACGGACGGCGAACAGCTCGAAATGCTCATTGATTTAGACAGAATTTCAGAAATCAAATAAACTAAATCTCGATGATAATTGCCATTGACGGACCTTCGGGCGCGGGAAAATCGACGCTCGGCAAAATGTTAGCCAAAAACCTGAATCTGCTTTACCTCGATACGGGCGCGATGTACCGCGCCGTCGGGTTAGCGGTCTTGAACGCGGATGTGAGTTTCGAAGATCAAGAACGGGTTGCCGAAATCGCCGCCAACGCCCGCATCGAACTCGTCGGCGAACCCGAAAATTTACAGATTTTTCTCGACGGAAAAGACGTTTCGGCAAACATTCGGACCAATGAGATCGGGCAAGCCGCGTCGATCGTTTCGACGATTTCGGAGGTTCGGCGGATTCTCGTCGAACATCAAAGAAATTTGGGCAAAACCGCTCAAAACGGCGCGGTGCTTGACGGGCGCGACATCGGCAGCGTCGTTTTCCCTGCCGCCGATCTCAAATTTTTTCTGACCGCGAAACCCGAAGCGCGCGCCCGCCGCCGCTTTGACGAAGATCTCGAAAAGGGTCGCGCATCGAGTTATGAACAAACTTTCGCCGAGATCAAAGAACGTGACGAACGCGACGTTTCCCGCGCCGATTCGCCGCTTTTGATCGCCGACGACGCGGTCGTCATCGACACGAGCGAACTCGATCTGTCGGAAGTTTTCGCGCAGATGATGCAGATCATCGAGGAAAGATCGGCGAAAGCAACCGCCAATTTGACTTAATTTTACTGAATCGGTAAGATTTCTATTCGTTCTTTTTATGCTCCCGTAGCTCAGTTGGATAGAGCAACAGCCTTTAAGTAAGGAGCCTGTGCGAGGAATAAGTAACTTGTACAGTGGAGAGTGCTATATCGGTGAATATCTAAGGGAAATGAAAATTTCCTATGACAACACCGAGGGAACTTTTCGACATTTCGTATTTATCGAAGAGACACCGTAGAGACTACACGCACTCAGACTGAAATGTCTAAGATATAGTCCAGACTTTCAACTTGTTTTCCCTCGGGAAAACAAGGCTTGGGAAACCAAGTGAGGTAAGCTAAGCTGTGGGTCGCACGTTCAAGTCGTGCCGGGGGTATTTCAATTTTGGATTTTGGATTTCGGATTGCGGATTGTAAAATGTATTTCAGTTTAGATTGAAATCCGAAATTGGCAATCTAAAACCCAAAATCGTCTTATGGCGGCTATAGTTCAGTTGGTTAGAACGCTTGATTGTGGTTCAAGAGGTCGTGGGTTCGAGCCCCACTAGCCGCCCCATTAATTTCTTTTTTGAATTTCTCGCAAGTTAAATTTGTAATTGCCTGCCGAAAAAAATTATAATCTTTCAATATTTTTGTATCTTTTGTTCAAAAAATTACACTGTATTAATAGAGCCCTGAGTTTTTACAAAATCCGTTATGAAAGCCGTTAAAGCCATTTTTGTTTTCGTTATTTTACTTTTTGCCGCCAACTTTGCTTTCGGTCAGAAAACCGAAAAAGCATTTGCCGACGGCGAAGTTTTGGTGAAATTTAAAAGCGGAACGGATTCATCGCTGATCGCCCGTACGAATGCGCGGATCGGCGCGAGTCTGCTCGAAACACTCGGCGATCTCAATTGGGTGCGCGTCAAGCTGCCCGACGGAATGGCGGTCGAAAAAGCGCTCGAAGAATACAAACGGTTCGGCGAGGTCGAGGTCGTTCAGCCGAATTTTTATTATCAATTGATGGCGACGCCGAACGATCCGCTCTATACCAATTCCGGAATGTATGGTCTCTCGAAGATTTCCGCGCCCGGCGCGTGGGATCTGTCGACGGGCAGTTCGACCGTTGTCGTTGCCGATATCGACACGGGCTTGCGCTACACGCACGAAGACATTGCCGCCAACGCCTGGACGAATCCGGGCGAGATCAACGGCAACGGCATTGACGACGACGGCAACGGCTTTATCGACGATTATTACGGCTACGATTTTCGCTACAACGATCCCGATCCGCTTGATGAGAACGGTCACGGCACGCATACTGCCGGGACGATCGGCGCCGCCGGCAACAACGGCATCGGCGTGACGGGCGTCAATTGGAACGTCAAATTGATGGCGATCAAGATCTACAGCGCGAGCGGCACGGATTCAACTTCGGCGATGCTCGTCAATGCTTATAATTACGTGCGCCTGATGAAAAATCGCGGCGTCAATGTGCGCGTCACGAATAATTCTTACGCCGATTGTCCGGAAGCCTGCGGATACGATCAGGCGACGCTTGACGCGCTCGACGCGCTCGGCGAAGCGGGCGTTTTAAATGTTTTTGCGGCGGGCAATAACAACGGTCGCAACATCGATACGCAGCCGCTCTACCCGGCAAGTTATAATTTGCCGTCGATCTTAGCTGTCGCTTCTTCGACTTCGACCGATGCGCGTTCGAGTTTTTCAAATATCGGCGCCGTCAGCGTCGATCTTGCCGCGCCCGGTTCGAGCATTTACAGCACGACTTTCGACTCAAATTCGAGTTACGGATTGAAGAGTGGAACTTCGATGGCAACGCCGCACGTGACGGGCGCCGCCGCGCTGCTTTCGTCATTTAACCCGAATCTTTCCGCCGCGTCGCTGAAAGCGACGCTGATGAATACGGTCGATGTTTTGCCGGCGTGGAACGGGATCGTTAAAACCGGCGGCAGATTAAATGTTCAGCGGGCTTTGCAGAACCAGACCGTTTGCAGTTTTAATTTTTCGCAAAGCTCATTGCTCGCGCCGACCAAAGGCGGCGTCTATACGATTGCTATTACCGTTCCGGCAAATTGCGATTATTCGGTCAAAAGCACTGACAAATGGATTAACGTGACCAGCGCTTCGCCGCTCAGCGGAAACGGCGCGGTGACATTTCGGGTCGCGACCAATCAACAGATTTCGCGAACCGGTACGATCAAGGTCGGCGATCAGTTTTTGACCGTCAGCCAATCGAGAAATTAAATTTTTGATAAAATTATGGCACGATTCCAACTTTTATCAACGTAGCAGCGTCTAAAAACGCAGAACAAAGCGCAAAGGAAAAAATAAAAGACAAATTTCAGAAAATGTTTCCGGTTAAATCTGTTGCATTTAGTTTGTCGAAAGTAGTATATTTGTAGTTCCAGTCTTTGGCATAAGTTTTGCCAAAACCATTGCAAAAATTTTCAGATAAGTATTTTAAGGATAACAAAAGATGAAAAGTATCTTGACCCAAAGCGGCAAATTTAGTGTGTTTTTTGCCCTCGTAGTTTTTCTCGTAGCTTCTGTCTCAGGACAAGTCAAATTGCGCCGTGCGCTTGATTTTGATAATGACGGCAAAGCTGATTTTTCGGTTTTTCGTCCGGGCAATAATGTTTGGTATATTAATAAATCCGCCGGCGGATTTTTGTTCCAGCAATTCGGACTGGCGAATTCAGATTATATGGCGCCCGGCGATTTTGACGGCGATTTGAAAGCGGACATTTCGGTCTGGCGCGATACGGACGGCGTTTGGTATCGTTTGAATAGTTCGAACAATACGTTTGTCGCCGTTAATTTCGGCATCACGGGCGACGAACCGGTCGCACGCGATTATGATGGCGACGGCAAAACCGATCTAGCCGTCGTGCGGCGCACAAACGGCGCGATGATCTGGTATGTTCTGAGAAGTTCGGACGGCGGTTTTGTCGCCTATCAATTCGGACTTTCAACCGATTACACGGCTTGCGGAGACTATGACGGCGACGGCAAATTCGATTTTGCGATCCAACGTCCGGGCGCAACAGCTTCGGCACAATCGACATTTTATATTCAAAAAAGCACCGACGGCAGTTACATTATCACCAATTGGGGCTTGAGCAACGATCTGGTCGTCCCGGGCGATTATGACGGCGACGGCAAAACCGACATCGCCGTTGTTCGTGAAGGCGCGACACCGACCTCTAATCTGGTTTGGTATATTCAAAAAAGCAGCGACGGCGGACTGATCGCCCAAACCTACGGCATCACGGGTTCGGATTTGAACGCGCAGAACGATTATGACGGCGACGGCAAATGCGATATCGCCGTCTGGCGCGATACAAACGGCAGTTTCTATGTTCTCAATAGTTCGAACGGATCTTCGAGCACCGTTCAATGGGGACAAGCGAGCGACTTTCCGGTTGCCGCCTACGATACCCACTAATTCATGTTAATGGTTAAATTCGAAAGGTTGGAGACTTTTACGGTCTTCAACCTTTTTGTTTGTTCTATCGATTTATAGTAATTTGTTTGTACCAAAGATGAATAATCTTTCAGAAATCATCAGACAACATTTTCCGGATAAAACCATCGTCATCGTCGGCGATCTGGTCGCGGATCAATTTCTGCGCGGGACGATCTCGCGGGTTTCGCGTGAAGCGCCGGTTTTTATTCTGCGGCACGATGAAACCGAAACGCTTCCGGGCGGCGCGGCAAATGCGGCAACGAACGTCGCATCGCTCAGCGGAAACGCTTTGCTGGTCGGCATTGTCGGCAGAGATGTTAACGGAATTGCGCTTCTTGAGAAGTTGAAAACAGCCCGTGTTAACTGCGATTATGTGCTTGCGTCGGACAAATTCGCGACGACGACCAAGGTTCGCGTGCTTGCCGGACAACATTATGCGCCGCGCCAGCAAGTCATCCGGATCGACTATGAGAACGGGCAGGCGATCGATGCCAAAACACTTGCGGAATTAAAAACAAACTTGCTCAAAGCCTCAGAAAAGGCGGACGCAATTATCATTTCGGATTACAATTACGGCGTCGCAAATGAAGAAATCGCCCGTTTAGCGCAAAAAATTGCCGCCGAAAAAAATATTCCGCTGATCGTTGATTCGCGTTTTCGTTTGAAAGAATTTCGAGGCGCGACGACCGCGACGCCGAATCAGGAAGAAGTCGAACAAATTTTGGGCACGGGTTTTACCGAAGCCGATTGCGCCAAGCTTTGCGGCACATTGGGTTATCAAGCCTTGCTGATGACTCGCGGCAACAAAGGAATGCTGCTCATCGAAAAAGATAAAACGCCGTTTCAAATCGAAGCCGTCGGCTCAACGGAACCGGTCGATGTGACCGGCGCGGGCGATACGGTGATCGCCGCTTATGCGCTCGGCTTGGCGTCGGGACTCAGATTTATCGACAGCGCCAATTTGGCAAATCACGCGGGCGGAATTGTCGTTATGAAAAAAGGGACGGCGTGCGTTAGCGCCGATGAATTGATAAATTCCGTCAGCAGTCGGCAGGAACAATCGGCGGTCAGCAAATAATTCGGCTGACTGCCGCATATTTTTCTATGAACACAGATAATTTGAGCGCGCCGATTTTAGAACGCAATCGACTGGTCGCGCGCGTTTCGATCGAACGCCGCAAAGGCGCGCGCGTCGTTCTCGCAAACGGCTGTTTCGATCTTTTTCACGTCGGTCATATTCGTTATTTGGCGGGCGCCAAATCGCTCGGCGATATTTTGATCGTCGGCATCAATTCCGACCTCCAGGTCAGACAATTAAAAGGCGAAAATCGTCCGTTTATGCCCGAAGGTGAACGCGCCGAAATTGTTTCCGCCTTGAGATTCGTCGATTTTGTGACGATCTTTGACGAACCGACCGTGACCGAATTGATTCGCGCCGTGCGTCCCGATTTTCACGCGAAAGGCACGGATTACACGACCGACAGCGTACCCGAACGCGAGATCGTCCGTGAATACGGCGGCAAGGTCGCGATCGTCGGCGACCCGAAAGATCATTCGTCAACCGATTTAATTCAAAAAGTCAGCCGCTAGTTTTCAGCCGGGTTTTCCGAGGTTCCCACAAAAGTTGAACTTTCTTTAGCTTTCTGCAACTCTGTAACTTAGGAAACTTTTATGTGGAATTCGCGGACAAAAACCGATCTGATCATCGAAGTTTGGGAAAAACTCGATTGCGAAAGCGTCGGCACCCGTGAGATCGAAGCGATCGAAATCGCCGTGCGCGACCGTTTCGGCGACGGCGCGGTCGAATCGCCGATGATCATTGCGCGATTGCTTGCCGACGAAGGCGCCGAACTGCGCCACGCCGAGATTCTCCGCCTCGACGTTCAAAGACGGCTCGAATCGCCGTATGACGCAATGTTTCGCAACATCTTAAAATTTTCCGACTTTAAAGAAACTCTGATCTCGATCCGCCGCCTCGAAAATCTACGAAAGAAATTCGTCGCGGAAAATGATAAAGAAGGTTTGCGCCGGTTGCGCGAAGTCGCGATCAAGGGCAAAAGCCGCGCTCAGATGATTGCGCAAAACGAAAAAGTCGAGCAAAAAAACCGTGCCGAAAAAGCCGAGATCGCCGAATGGTTCACGCTTTGGATGCAGTCGCCCGAAGTTTTTGAGCAGTGGATCGAGCTTCGGCAAAATTCAAAAGATTTTAAGGAAAAATTCAAAGAACCTGCCGCGTTCACAGAGAACACTGTGGAAAAATAAATCACAGAGGTTTTTTTTGTGCTTTTCGCGGCAAAAACCATATGCGCCGATTTTACGCTCCGAAAGAACAATTCGCTCAGGAAATAATCACATTAAGCCTCGAAGAAACGCGGCATTTGCGCGATGTGCTGCGGCTTCGGGCGGGCGAAAATGTCCGGGTCTTCGACGGCGCGGGAGACGAGTTTTTGTGCCAAATCGAAACGATCGCGAAAAAAGAGACGCGTCTGAGAATCATCGAAGAGATTCCGCCGTCGGCGTCCGAGTCGAATTTGGAGCTGACGCTCGCGGTCGCGCTTTTGAAAGGTGAAAAGTTTGACCTCGTCCTTCAAAAAGCGGTCGAACTCGGCGTCACAAAGTTCGTTCCCGTCAATACGAAACGCGCGGACGTGCGGCTCAAAGACGCCGACAAACGTCTCGAACGCTGGCACAAGATCGCGCTCGAAGCCGCCAAACAATCGGGGCGCGCCCGCTTGATGCAAATCGAATTGCCGCAAGACTTCAGCCAATTGATAAAATCAGCGGACGGCGCAAAGATCTTATTCGCCGAACGAACAGGCGCCGGTTTTAATTCAATAATTTCAAGCAAAAAAATAACCGCCTTCATCGGACCCGAAGGTGGTTGGGAAGATTCTGAAATTGATCTCGCGGCGGCGAACGATGCGCAGATCGTCACACTCAAAGGCAGGATTTTGCGGGCGGAAACCGCCGTCATCACGATCGCGAGCCTTTTACAAAATCATTTCGGCGATTTGAATTAAAAGCCAAGAAATGGGACGCGGACGAACGCGGATTTAGTGGATTTGCGCAGATAAAATAAAAAAATCCGCGTTCCTCCGCGTCCCATTTCATTTAAGATCTTTTATTTATCGTCGTCGATCGTGGCATTTTTCGGACGATAAAAAGCATCGCCGCGCGGTTTGAGTTCTGCTTTGGTGCCGAGTGCGGCAATCACCGAATCGAGCAATTCTTTATCATCGATCTTGAAATTGACCAAACCTTTCGCTTCGACGTCCGGATCGTCAAAATTAATTATCAAATAGCGGCGTTTTTCCTTGATGAATCCGCCCAAAAGTCCGGCATACGGGACGACGCTGACGACTTTTCCGGTCGTTGACTGCACTGATTGCGATTGCGGCGAAACGATCAGCATCGCTTTATACGGGATCGAAAACTGCTCTTTTTGTTCCTTGCTGAAAAAGACGAGCCGCGCATTGGCATCGTCAAACTTAAGAGTTCCTTCCTCTTTTTTGCCGAAACCGAACATACCGCCCTCGTATTTTGCCTCAAACGACGACGGCGCAGGTTTGACGGTTTTCGGCGTCGTCGTTTTATCGACCGGACGCGGCTGTGCCGAAACCATCGAAGCGCCGATAAATAAACTCAGCGCCAGAAAAAATAATACCTTTTTCATAAATTTTAATCCTGATTTTGAAATTTTAAATCTTAAATTTTAATTCTAAACTTATAGACGCATTCCGCTCATCGTTCGTTGCCAAAGCAGCGTTTGTTTTAAAACGCCGAGCCGCTGACGATCCTGCGCCGAACAATCCGCGCTCAACTGATCGATGATCGATTCGAGCAGCGGCACCGCAAAAAGTCCGGCGTGGGCAATGATCTGCGAATAATAATGAATTTGCAGACTGTCGCCCGCGTCCGTGTGAAAATTCTTGACGTCGGCGGCTTCGATCTTGACCACATCCTGTCCGGCGGGAACGACGCGGCGCGGCACGCCGTGCGAAATTTTGCCGTTTTTGTCCTTACTTCCGAGCAACAGAATGCCGATCAAAAAGCCTTGTTCGTTGAGGTAATCAGGGCTGAAATTGGCGAGTTCGGGTTTCGGCGAAAGACGCGGACCATAATTGGCGTATTCAGGATTGATGAGGATCGAATCGTAGATCACGCCGACGATCTCCGTTTCGCCCGTGACCGGCAAGCTGACAAACTGCGCGAAACCGAAATCATCCGCGGCGGGCGGTTCGGCGGCGTCGAGCGAATCGATGACGCGCCCGACGTAATCGATGTGCGAGTTTGAACTAACGATCTTTGCAATTTTCATAAGGTTTTTGCCGCCGAGTGCGCCGCCGTTAAAGAGAAATTCTTCTGACACCGTCAACTGATTAGTTTGTAGCTTAAATTATTTAAGAATGACAAATTACAGATTACAAAATAAAAATATCAGAGACTAAATCTGCTTTCCGATTTCGGGAATAATATAAAGCAGCCACCACAAAAAAATCTGGACGGCAAGCACGATGAAGCTGACGGCGATGCTGATCAACGAGAGCCGCCGTCCGCCGACCTGCGGCTGACGCAAAGCCGTCACAAAGCCGAAACCGCCGATCAAAACCGTGAACGGAACAAATAAAATCCCGAGATACGGCACCATCGAATAGACCAGACACGCCCACGCCGTCTGCGCCGCCGAATTTTTATTTTGCTCGAACAGATCTTTGACTTCCACGATTTCGGTTCGCTGAAACTCGAAGCTTTTTCCCTGCAAATGATATGAAGCGCGGAGCGTATCGAGCGGCTGATAATCCTCGCGAAGCAGTTTCCCGCAGATCAAACAAAATTTCGCATTTCCGCGCCGCGATTCCGCACCGCACGCCGCACAAACGGAAAATAATGTTCTTGCTTCAACTTTCCTCATCAATACTACAAAATCAGATTATTCTCCATAGATAATTATTTTTTGACCGTCCAAACGTCGCCATCGGCAAAATTTACTTTAATGACCGCGACTTTAGCAGGGGAAATGCACCCAATTTGTAAATAAGTTCCGTGCGAACCTTTAGGAAGATAAAGAATATTTTCACCTGATTTGGAATCCGACGAATTAATTTCGATACTCTCTCCACGACTTTCACTGATTATCTCAAAAGAATCATTTTTTTCACTGACACAGCCAAGCTGATAACCTGTAATTTGACCTTTTGAGACATTTTCTAAAGATTCATTCATTAGAAACGCACTTTCCTTGACATTTATTTTAAGCGGACATGACGGAATATTAAACCAATAATCGTCAACAGAATTTGAAACAAAATTGTTTGCCCTGAAATTGATTCCTGTGCAAATGATAATAAGCGAAACAGTTAACAAATATTTGAGGTTTTTTTGTCTTTTTTCTTTCATCTCCGTCTTCCCTTACTTGCCGCTTTGCGCGAAACTCTCAAGTTTAGATTATTCTCTTTGGCAAAGCCTTGTAAAGCCTGAAGAAAAATTTCACGGTCGCGCAAAGTGATGACGGCGGTCTGATCGGCGGTTTCGAGCGCGTACGGATAACCGAGACCGATCACGCATTCCGCCCGCACAATGTCTAAAACTTCCGTCAAAAGACCTTCCTCGTAAATCCACGCCGGCAGATCGAGCCGCGCCGGAACATTGTCGGACGTCGTTTGCAGATAAACGAAACCGACGCTCGATTTTCCCGTTTGCCGATCAATAAAAGCATCAAGCCCGCGCCGCCGCGAATAGCAAAAAGGCGTTCGGTCGCCCCAATTTTTCAAGCTGAAGGCGTGGAGGATCGAAGCGTCGTCGAGCGTTTTCACAAATGCGCGTTTTTCGCCGGCGGCAATATCGAGCATCGTCATCAGATCGCGCGCATAACTGCGGTCAACATAACCGACGAGCGGAACTTTCGTCTCCTCTGAAAGCCGCACCAGATCAACCAATTTTCCGATAAAATCTTCCTCGAAATCCTTGCTCGAAACCGAGATCGAAAGCAGCAGCGTGTTGTCGTAAAACGCGAGCGGCATTCGTTCGCCTTTTTTTTGCCAATCCTGGTGCGCTTCCAAAAATTCGGAAACCTTTTTTATTTCCGCCTCGAAACGCCGCAAACCGACGATCGTTTCCTGAATATAAGGTTCGTCGGGCAGCATCAGATCTTCGGGCGCGAGCACGCGAAACTCGGCGTTTTTTTTGTAGCTTTTCGTTTCGTCGTGCGGATTTTCAAACCAGCCGATCTGGATCGCCGCGACCGGCAGGGAAACTTCCCTTTCA
>JBBQOA010000091.1:0-11095 GCA_038330465.1 Pyrinomonadales bacterium | reverse complement strand
GATATACTCTCGCTCTCGATTTCAAGGTCGATCCAAAGGTTTTTCGGTTGCTGGATGAACTCGATGAGATAGTTTTGAAATACGGTGGACGAATTTATCTGGCGAAGGATGCGAGAATGAGTCCGGACGTCTTTCGCCAGTCGTATTCGAATGTTGTAGCATCTGGTAGATTTCGTTCCAAACAATCAGAAAGGCTAGAATTTTAGATTTATTTGATCATGGCAAAAACCATTCTAATTCTTGGGGCATCTTCTGATATCGCTCAGGCTGTAGCTCACGAATTCGCGCAAAATAAATTCGACATTATTCTCGCTGCCCGGAATACGAGTGCGATGGAACCAGTTCGCTCTGACCTAGAAATTCGCTATCAGGTCAATTCTAGCATCGTAGAATTCGATGCCGAGAACTTCGCTTCGCACGCGGTTTTTTACTCCGCACTTCCTGCCGCCCCCGACGTTGTGCTGTATTCCGTCGGGTATCTCGGCGAGCAGAAGGCAGCGGAAAACGATTGGTTTGAAGCGGAGAGAATAATCAGCACAAACTATGTTGGCGGAGTATCCATCCTATCGATCGCCGCTAACGATCTCGAACGGCGGGAACAGGGAACGATCATAGGTATTTCCTCCGTCGCCGGCGAACGCGGACGCCAGAGCCTCTACATATACGGCTCGGCAAAGGCCGGATTTACCGTTTTTCTCGGCGGCCTGCGGCATCGACTCGCTAGATCGAATGTCAATGTAATAACGGTCAAACCCGGTTTTGTCCAAACAAAAATGACGGCAGATCTCGACCTCCCCAAAATGCTGACCGCGAAGCCGCAAAATCTTGCAAAGGCTCTCTTCAGGGCTTATCAAAAGCAGAAACACACGATCTATTTCCTGCCCGTCTTCAAATGGATAATGCTTATCATCCGCAATATTCCCGAAGCTATCTTTGTCAAAACGAAGCTCTAACGGCAAACCGTTGCCATCAGCTATCTTGAAGTCAAATAGCTCCGAGCTCCTGACCATGTTCGATCAGCCCGCGTGCGGCGGCGATTGCGTCATCGATGGTAAAGATCGCGCCATCCAACTGCAATTCGTACACAGCGTCCAGAATTTTCTTAAAGCGCGGTGACGGCTTGAGACCTAGCTCGATCAGATTGCGCCCCATCAGTATCGGGTCGGGAGCTTTTTTTTCAATCTGCAGTTCCCTGACCTTCTCGATGAACCATTCCTGTGCGTCCGAGCCAAAGATCGCCTTACTTGGATCGCCGTCGGGATAACGCCCGAGGCTGTCTGCTTTTGCTACCCGGTACAGCAGATCCGCTTCGACCTTCCGGGCGAGACGGCGAAACGCTCCGTCGCCAACTGGTGTTTTCGCGCCGTAATATTCGCCCGGTTTCAAATGATAGCGAACGAGCTGGACGATCTGACTGCGCACGTCGTAACCGTCAAGCGTGAAAACGCCCAAAGTATCGAGAAACGAAATCGTCGGCTCAACGCCCGCCTCGTCGTGCGCGTAAGAACGCCAGCGTCCATCAAAAAATTTGGTCGTCGCCGGTTTGCCGAAATCGTGACAAAGCGCGCTGAGCATGACCGTCACCTGCTTGGCAAATTCCAGATCGCCGATCAGTTTGCGCGCTTCATCAACGACCAATAGAGTATGGATATCGACATTTCCTTCCGGATGCCATTCCGGCTCTTGCGGAACACCGACGAGCGCGGCAAATTCGGGAAATAATTGTCCGGCAATATTCAGATCATAAAAATACCGCAAACCGAGCGAAGGTTTTTCGGCTTTTAAGAGAAGTTTTTCGAGTTCGCCCCAAATGCGTTCCTTCGGCAGATCGGTTAAATCTATTGAACGGCAGATCGTTTGCGTTTCCGCTTCGATCGCGAATTCAAAACGCGCGGCAAACTGCGCGGCACGCAACACGCGCAAAGAATCTTCGGCAAAAGTATCTTTTGAAACAACGCGCAGAATTTTGTTTTTAATGTCTTCGCGTCCGCCGAAACAATCAATGATTTCGCCCGTCAAAGCATCCTGCATAATCGCGTTGATCGTAAAATCGCGCCGCCGTGCCGCGTCTTCAAACGACATATCTTTGTCGCCTTCGACGACAAAACCTTTATGTCCGCGCCCGACTTTTCTTTCACGGCGCGGCAGTGCGACGTCCAAGTCTTGTCCGACCTTATAGACCGTAAAGGCTTCGCCGACGGCATTGACCTCGCCGAAATTATTCAGGAGTCCGCGAAGTTCGAGGGGTTCGATGCCGTAAACTTCAACATCCCAATCCTTCGGCGCAGCGCCCATCAGTGCATCGCGCACGCAACCGCCGACAAGCATTGCGCGTCCGCCCCGGGCATCAACGATTTTGGCGAATTCGATAATCTTCTGCGGAGGTTTCGTCATATTAAGCTCAACTTCAAAAGTTCTAGTGTAGAAAATAAAACACCAAATAAAAAGGCGAGCCCGCCTAAACGAACTCGCTTGATTGAAAAGAAGTTAACTGAAAAATTAATCGTTGACACGTTCAAATCCGGTGAACGTCAGGAAATAGACGAACGGCGTGCCGGGCGGCAGACGATTCGGATCTTTGAATGATTCTTCAAATGTCCAGTCGCGCGTCGGCGGATTGTACACTGTGCCGTTCGGTTTATGACGACCGTTGCTGTTAAAGGAATTGAACAAATTGATCAGCGAACCCGAATAATTCAGGCGGTCGCCCGACCAGGTTTCCAGAAAACGTTTGAAGTTGATCAGTCCGCCGTTTTGACTTCCCGTCAAACCCAAACTTGGCGAATAGCCGGTGATCGGGTCACCCGCGAGCATCGCAAAGCGAACCTGCGTATCGGTCGCCGTGCGGCTTGCCAGGGCGTACGGCAGCGCAAAACTCTCGCCGTCGTTCCAGTTATTCGACAAAACCGTGACCGCGTCGCCGACGATCGATGCCGGAATATGCAAAACCGTGTTCTGCGGCGAATAGCGGTCGGATGTCGTTGCTGAGGTTCCGCCGACCACCGAAACGCTTGTCACGTTATAATTTCCCCACGTATAAATTCCGTTTTCGGAAGCAAAGGTAAAGCCTTTGGTACTTGTCGGAGTTGCCGTGTCATAAGCTCCCGGCAGTGTTTGAGCATTGATCAAACGAACGCCGCGCCGGTAAAACTTGTGATCGGTCGTGGCGAGATAACCGGTATCGCCCTGCGAATCCGTCAACGGCGCTTCATCATTGGCAAGCGTTGCTTTATCGATCACGCCGTCACCGTCAAGATCTTCGTCAACCAGCGAATCATAGTTCGGATTGACATCTTCCATATTGTATCTGCCGTCAAAATTGGCATCGCCGCGCCGGTCGGAAAAATATACGACCCAGCCGCGATTGCTCGGCACATCGGTGCTTTTCAAACCGACATTGCCGTTGGCGACGGCAAACGGTGTGTTCGTCGGAAACTTTCCGTCGAATTCACCGCTTAAGAAGCGGCGCAGATTTGCGACATCAATATCGACCAAACTCATCACGCCGTTTTTATAGATCTGATTGGTTAAGGTTCCAGTCGTCGTATTGTCGCGGTTGCCTTCGCGGACATCGAAGATCTGAATCGGATACGGAACGATCCCGACTCGCGTGCTCCAGTTGTCAAAGGTCGCTGTTTTGAGATGATACCGCTCATCGGTCGAGCCGCCCGAACTTGGAATTGTATTATCCGCCGGGGCGGCAAAAGCATCCGCGTTCGTGCATAAAGTCGGCGTCAGGATGCAGGTACCAACGCCCGTTAACGGAACACCTGTATATCTGACAACAAAATTAAATGGTTTTGAGTTGATCGTTTGACTCCTGATATAGCTGGTCGAGGTCGCATTCGGAATCGCATTTCCCCTGATCGCATAATGCTGCAATTTGACGACCGAACGCGAATCCGTCAATGAATCAAAATTTGTGCCGTCCTGATTTTTGACCTTTAAGTTCGAAACAGTCGAATCAATGATCGGCTCGGTCACGCCCATACTCAAGATGTCTTCGGTCACGTCTTTGGTGACCGGGACTTGGTTATCATAATCAAATGAGACAAGCTCGATCTTGATCCAAACCTGCCGCGAACCGTATTTCAAACGATTGCCGTTGAGCGCCGTCGCCGCATAATCCGTCATCGGTTTCGGCACATAACCGAGCGAGTTGGTCAGGGGCGAGGTGATGCTTGCATCAAGCTGGACGCCGCAGGCACTCGATACATTGGCGCATTGCGGAAGCTTCCCTTTTTCATCGGCTAAACTGATTCTGAGACCTTCTTTGTTGGCGTAGCGTTCCTTTGCAAGAATTCCGGCGTCCTCGTCAGAGGCGTTGGTGATCGTCGAAACGGTGCCGCCCAAATTTGCCTTGTCGCCGATATTCTTTCCGCGCCGGATCATTTCGATCAAAGGCTTATCGATGCGGGTCACCGGCAGAGTGAGTAATTTGGCTTTGTTGACGACATTGCCTTCGAACGCCGTCGAAAACGACGACCAGCTCGGATTTGTCACACAATTCGGATACGGGAAATTACGTCCCGTAATGTCGGTCAGAATTCCGCCGGTGCCGGCACTGCAAGTGACACTGCCGCGATTGGTCGGCAATTGGGTATCGACATTGGTCGCGTTCGGCGCATAAATGGTGTTGCTTTGTTCGCCGCTCGTCAGCGCGGCGCCGGTTTTCCAGCGGTCGCGGATAATTTCGCCCGCGACGGTAATTTTTGATTTATAACGAATGTCGCTGCCGCCGGAATTTGTAAAAAAATTGCCGTTGGTGTGAATTCTGCCGTTAAAAATAAACAGCGGCGGATCATTTACTTCCAAATCGTCTTGATAAAACGCGCCGAATTGAAAGATCGGAATGCGGTCGTTGAAAAAACGGCGGCGCACCTGAGTTTCGACACCGGTTGCGGTATCTCTCGCCGTAATGTCGATCTGCCATTCATCGCGCAAACTGATCAATCCCTGAAACTGCCCTTTTGTTTGCGTCACGACTTGCGCCGCGCCGACTTGCGTGATGCTTTTTACAAAAGTGTAGCCGTTGGTAGCAAAATACGGAACGGCTTTTTGCTGAAGATTTGTAATATCCGTCGCGGTCGGAGTCAATTTATTTTCGACGATAGTGGCAAAATCGCGGGTCGAGTCTTCAAGTGCCGCCTCAGCCGCGTTAAAAGAACGGCTCTCCGCCGTATCATTCAACGTAATGGCATTTTCGGTTACCGTCCGCGAAAGTATCAGCGCGGCGAACCCCAGCAAGATCGTCATCACCATCAAAGCAATGACCATCGCCGAACCCGATTCTTTTATTTTTTTAAACGACTTTTTTGATATATTGACCAACATATTTTTATATTTAACTGGCTTCGTAACGGAGATTTTTCGTACTGATAAATTCTTTGAGCGTAACAGGAGTTGTAACTTTCGGCTGGCTGTCGTTGGCATCGGAAATAAGCGTGATCGAAATTTGAATTTGCACGACGCTGTTCATTTTTAATTGATTTGTTCGTCCATCATTACCATTTGAAGGATCGTCGATCGTCGTCCCGTCTTCCATATAATATTTGATCTGAAAATCGCTGACTCCATAGACCAGTTCGCGGGATTCAATCTGTTCGGCAGCTGTTTTTCCGGTTTGGTTTCCGAATTTCTTCCGCACCAGCACGCCGTCGGAAGTGATGCTGTAGCTGACCATATTGATGCGTTTGATCGTTCCGCCGCCCGCTGTCGTGATCAATAAACTCTGGCTGTTGCCCGATCCGGTGGCAGATTGATTGAGATTCAGCGGGTCATCCGCTCCGCGATCAAGTTTAAAAGTACTGTTGGTTTGTTTTGAGGTGACCATTCCGATCACCTGAGTTGTTCCCGACGATGATTCAAGCAAAAACAGATCATATTTGTTGCAATTTGTACAAGCATTTGCCGTTGTCGTCACACTGACCGCAGTTCCGCTTGCCGCCGCGCCGGTGTATGTTATTAAACCGCCGTTATTAAACAACGGGTCGCGGCTGATAAATCCTACGACATCAGTTCTGACGCCAAAATTCAACGTGTTGGTATTAATATTGTTACCGGCGATAACCGAGGTCATCAAATCTCTTTCGGTGTCGGCATCGTTGGGAAGTCCGAAGATTCCGTTGTTTGCATTATCGGGAATATTGCCGCCCGTGCGGTGATAACCGTATCCGGCATTGAGCGCGTCGCGGCGCAGATATTCCAATGCAATTCTGGCGCTTCGAAGTTGATCGGTGCGCGAGTTGACGGTATTTTTCTGAATGGTTGCGAGACGAGTAACACCGTAGATAGCTGCAATACCAATCAGAAAGATGCTCATCGAGAGCAGTAGTTCGATCAGTGTCACGCCTTTTTCACCAATATTTTTCGTTGAGTTTTTCTTCAACATCATATTTTTGCTCTTCCAAAAACTTTGAGTGTTTTTGTCTGTTTAATTAACAGGCAGGTTTGCCACAATCGTTGATTCGGCTTCTTCCCTTTGCAATTGCCCGACAAAATACCGAACCCGAACCGTGATTCGGCGTTTTCTGACAACATTATTTTCAGTAATGTCGTAAATCTCGATCTTCCGTTGAAAACCCGGAACTACCGGGCTCGTGTTTGTATAAGTATTGACAACACACGGGCTGGCAGGGGCACACGCATCATCCGCTGTGCCGAAAATCCCGTCGTTACCCGGATTTTCGCGCACCGGATTCCAGCCGTCTAAGAAAACTCCGCCGTTTGAACCGTTGCTGATCTGAATTGCATTCCAGTTATAAGGTTGACCGGTTTGCGGATCGAACGCCTGCAAATCTCTGATCGAGAAGATCGTTTCCATCGTGGAGCGCGCCGCTTCCTTGCCTAAAACGCGTTTTTCAGATTCCTGCATTGAGAGAACGCCGTATGAAATTGCCTGCATCGTTCCCAAAATACCGATCAACAAGACGACGAGAGCCATTATCGTCTCAATCAGCGAAAAACCCGACTCTTTTTTTCTTTGCTTCATAATTAATCTCTTAAACCATTTAAACCGACCGCAATTTATCTGCTCCAACTGCCGCAGGTGCTTGAAGCAAATTGGCATTTATAAAGTGAAGTGTCGCCGGTTGTTCCGAGAACGGTTACCGCCCGAATCACATCAGGATTTGAAACCGAAGGAGTGTTTGAATAAACGAAAATCGTCGCGCCGTTCATCAAACTGCCGGTTCCGATATTATCGGTTCCCGTGTCAACGACCTGTCCGTTGCGCTTGAATCGAAGCGTGATTTTTTGGTCGCCGCTGCTTAACGGATAAGTGCTCGCCGCGTATGTCGGAACGGGAATTGGCGAGGTCGCTGTCGGAGCGCCGGAAGCATTGCTCGGCGCGGCGCCGATCACGACTTGACCCGATAGCGGATATTTTTTCAAAATCACATCATCACTGGCGGTCGTCGTATCCGTGCCTTCATCGATCAGTCTGATCTCACTTTGTGTTTTATTGATCTCAACCCGAAAAGTCTTGCGCTGATTGAGCGCTTTTTGTCTTGCTTCATCGAAAACATCGATGATTTTTTTGGCTTGATCATCGGCGGAATATTTGCGTGATGTCCAAAACGTAACGACTGCGATCGTTGACAGAATCACCAAAACTGCGATAACAATTATAACTTCGATCAACGAAAATCCCGCTTGGGATGATGTCTTCTTCATATTTTCTCGCTTAATATTTGCCATGAAAATGAGTTTTTCTGTGTGAAATACGGATAATTCCACCGAATCGTGGGTTTTACCTTATCGTATTATAATCAACAAATATGTTTAAGTCAATTAAATTTTGTTTAACTATTATGGCATAAGATTAACTGTTTTTTTGTAAAATCCGGTTGGAATTTTTAATTGAATTGCTCGATTTAAAACACAAAAAACGGCAAGTAACCGCTTTATAATGAGAACTTCGGATTTATTATGGGGTTGTCGGTTCTTAAAATGACAAATCTCAAACGCGTTTGTCCATTTAACGACTTCATAAACGCAGTTTTGTCGCCGGTATCGATCGTAATATCTTTTGAGAGTTCACATTCAACACTCGGGCAGGCGGAAAAGATTATAACAAGGCGCGTAAAAAAATCAGATCAAGAAAAATAATACCGAGTTGCTTGAAAAAATAAGAATTATTAGCCGCGGATGAACGCGGATTTCACCGATAAATCAATAAGAATCCGCGTTCATCCGCGTTTATCCGCGGCTAAATTTTATCTTACATTTTTACGCTACTTGGTATAACTTCGAAATAGCTGATAACTGATAGCTGATAGATCTCTCAATTACAAACCTTTCCACATTTTTTACGCAACTCGGGTAATAACAGTCTGTTTGACGTTTTTTTTGTATCGGCAATTTTCTTATCGCTTCAGTTTATTCAAAAAGACGTTTCAGCAGATATTCTTTCAAATCCGAAATATTAACTCTTTCCTGCGCCCAGGTATCGCGGTCGCGGACGGTCACGGCGTGATCTTCGAGAGATTCGTGGTCAACCGTCACGCAGAACGGCGTTCCGATCTCGTCCTGCCGCGCATAAAGTTTGCCGATGCCGCCCGTGTCGTCGTAAACGGTGCGCATTGCCGGAAGAAGGTCTTTTTTCAGCTGTTTTGCGAGCGCGACGATCTCGGGTTTGTTCTTGGCGAGCGGCAAAACGGCGACCTTGATCGGCGCGAGTTCGGATTTGAGCTTCAAAATCACGCGAACCTCGCCTTTGTCGTTTGTTTTTTCGGTGTAAGCATCCATCAAAACGGCGAGCAAGGTGCGATTGACACCGACTGCCGGTTCGATCACAAAGGGATAAAGACGCTCGTTCGTCTGCGGGTCGAAATACGAAAGATCGTCGGTCGAATCGGGGTTAAGACGTTTGCCTTCACGGTCTTCGGGTTTCTTTGAATGAGCTTTCAAATCGAAATCTTTGCGGTTGGCGATGCCCATCAATTCGTCGAACTGCGCGGCTTCGTCGGCGCGTTCGGGGAAAAAGCGGTAGAGAATATCGACGGTGCGCTCGGCATAATGCGCGAGTTCTTCTTGGGTTTGCTCATAAAGTTTAAGATTGTCCGAAGAAATTCCCAAAGAGTTGAACCATTCCTGAAAAGCGTCGATGAATTCCTGATGAATCCGCGCGGCGTCTTCCGGACGACAGAAATATTCCATCTCCATCTGCTCGAATTCGCGTGTCCGGAAGATAAAATTACCGGGCGTCACTTCGTTGCGAAAGGCTTTGCCAATCTGCGCGATGCCGAACGGCAATTTGCGGCGCGAAGTATCGAGCACATTCTTGAAGTTGATAAAAATTCCCTGCGCGGTTTCGGGGCGCAAGTAAGCGAGCGCCGTTTCGTCTTCATCCGAAGAGACCGCGCCGACCGTCGTGCGGAACATCAGATTAAATTCGCGCGGCTCGGTCAAATTGCATTCCTTGCCGCTGCCGGCGTGCTGCGCGGGATCTTTCGGGCAATCGACGTCCTGCAGTTTATCGAGCCGAAAACGACCTTTGCAGGCGCGGCAATCGACGAGCGGATCCGAAAAGGTCGCTTCGTGTCCGCTGTATTTCCAGACCTGCCGGTTTTGGATGATCGAAGAATCCAAACCTTCGATGTCGTCGCGTTCGTGAACAAGCCAGCGCCACCAGCTGCGTTTGATGTTGTTCGCGAGTTCGACGCCGAGCGAGCCGTAATCCCAACTGCTTCCCAAACCGCCGTAAATTTCCGACGCGGGAAAAACAAAACCACGGCGTTTGGCTAAAGAGACGATCGTTTCAATATTCGGTGCTGCCATATATATTTGCGATTTCGGATCTGCGATTTTGTTGTTCACCAATCGCCTTTCGAAATGATTTAAGTGTAAATCTTACAACGAACGATCGACAACGAACAACGGACAAACACAAAAAAAAAGGGAAACTCTTGCGAATCTCCCTTTCTCTTTTACTTCATTTTGCGCTTTCGGCTTTACTCTTGCGGAACTGGAAGCTGCGCGCCGGGCGGAACGAACCAGATCTCGTAGGTCGTCTTCATCCGATTGCCGCCTTTGATTATCGATATTCGGCGCGGGTCGATGCCGCGTGTTTTAACGAGATAATCGAGCGACCGTTTGCTGAGTTTATCGTAAGTGTTGCGCGTCAAACTGACTTTGTCCGTGCCCTGATAGATGATGATGTAAAGCTGCGTGTCGGGTCCGCCCTGCAGTTGCAGGACACAGTTATCAAACCGCGCTTTGTCATCGTCAAACGCCCGTGATTCAAATTCGTCACAGCGAAAAGCTTTGATCTCAGGTTTTCTTTCAACTTCGGTCGGAACCGAATTCTTTTGGAAACAGGTTTTTCCGTAAACATCGTCCGTCACATCGAGTTCGGCGGTGATTGTCTGCCCGCCCATGCCGGTCGTGTCAACCGTGATCGCCGAAGTGCCGAGTCCGCTCGTCACACGCGTCGTCTCGGGCGAAACTTTCCAGCGGTAATTGAGCGGCGTTGTCGAACCCGAAACACTGTTGAATGCCGCAAAGGTGATCAAATCGCCTTCCAAAACTTTGTCGGGTCCGCTGACCGATACGTCATACGGGCACGGTCTTTTGATGGTTTCTTCGATGTATTTCAGACAGACGCAATTCTTGCGGTCTTTGATGATCTCAATGTCTTTGGCGTAGATCTTGCCGTTCGGAAATTCGATTTCGAGTTTATGAACTCCCGGTTCGAGATAGATCTCCGCGCCGGTGCCGATGCCGCTCATTCCTTTATATTCGCCGTCAATTTTGACGGGATACGAAACCGGCGAGGTTTTGACGGTCAAGATTCCCGTATTTCTCGGTCGCTTGTTTTTATCGTCGCCGAAACCGAATGCCGAAGTCATTCCCAAAGTGAGCATCAGCCCGATAACAAACAAAAAATTATATCTGATCTTTCGCATTTATTTTTCCTCTATACTGTTTCTGAGTTCTCGCGCACAAGCGCCGCCGCCGAAAAGGCGGAAACTCCGAACCAAATTCTTATTCTTCAGTCTTGTCCGCGTCCTTTTTACCGAATTTACGGCGTGCCGCCATTCCGATTCCAGCGAGTCCCGTTCCGAAAAGTAAAATCGTCATCGGTTCCGGCACC
>JBBQOA010000090.1:0-11137 GCA_038330465.1 Pyrinomonadales bacterium | reverse complement strand
CGGCAAATCTTCATAGCGAATGTAATTATTTTTTTGCAATTGTTCAAAAGCAGAGATACTGGCGGCTTCATTTTTTAGCAGTCCGATTTCCCAGAGTTCTTTATCCAGAAACTCATCATGAGAGTAGCCGAGAAGTTCCGTCATAAACGGATTGACATCAGTAATCTTTTTCGTTACTGCATCGAGAATCAATATTCCGTCGCGAGCCGATTCAAAGAGTCGGCGATAGCGAATCTCGGAATTGCGTAAACTATCCGCGTCGGTTTTGTATGTATTAGGTTCGCTATTTTTGAAAATCATATCGGCGTTATCGAAACTTTCCCAAGTCTTCAATTTTAAGTGATAAATAGTAGTAAAACTGAGACAAATATTATATTTCAATTATAAAGGAAAATTAAAAATCTTTATGTGCGATAACATACATAAAGATTTTTGCAGAATCAAAAATCAGCGTTCGACAAATGCTTGAAAGTCGGGCAAATTTCCCGTATCGAGTCATTTTCGAGACAGACAGGACAGCATCTTTTTCAAAGTGATTACTTTTTAACTAAAGTTATTTTTGTCGTCCGACTGCGTTATTTACTCGTCCGACGATTGTTTTATCTCTTCCGACATTGTTTTTTTGCGGTCAACTATCAAGAAATGCTACTTTTTGATCCGGAATTGCCTGCGACCGAAAGAAATGTAAAACAGACTGTTTAGACAAAAAAGTCAGCCGCACAAGTTTGGAAACAATTCCAATTTATACGACTGACCTTTTGTTTTTTCTGAAAGTTCAAAGCTGAGGATTGCCGGATTCAAATTCACAATATCAATTTGTTGATCTCGAACCCGGCAATCCGTCGCTGATTCCTAGCTAGCTTGCGCCTTTTCCTGTTGCAAAACGGCTTTGCGGGAAAGTTTGATTTTATTTCCTTCCTTGCCGATACATTTGACCATCACTTGCTGACCTTCTTTGAGTTCGTCGCGGACATCGCGGATCCGTCGATCCGAAATTTCCGAAATATGCAGAAGTCCTTCGAATCCCGGGAAAATTTCGACAAACGCGCCGAAATCAACGATCCTCATGACGGTTCCAAGATATGTTTCACCAATTTCCGCTTCGGCAGTGATCGCTTTGATCCGATCGATCGCCGCCTGCGCCGCTTCACCGTCGTGCGTGGCGATATTGATCGTGCCGTCGTCGGAAATATCAATTTTCGCGCCGGTTTCTTCGGTGATCGAGCGAATCATTTTGCCGCCCGGTCCGATCACTTCGCGGATCTTATCCGGATTGATCTGCATCGTAATGATGCGCGGCGCGTAGGGCGAAATGTCCTCACGCGGCTCGGCGATCGCCTGCTTCATAATGTCGAGAATATGCATCCGACCTTTGCGGGCTTGCTCTAAAGCTTCCTGCAAGATCATCGCATTGATTCCGGTGGTTTTAATATCCATCTGCAAAGCGGTAATGCCTTCTTCGGTTCCGGTCACCTTGAAATCCATATCGCCGTAATGATCTTCGGCGCCCGCAATGTCCGAGAGAATCGCATAACGATTATCTTCCATCACGAGTCCCATCGCGACGCCCGCGACCGGGCGTTTGATCGGCACGCCGGCATCCATCAGCGATAAACAACCGCCGCAAACCGAAGCCATCGAGGATGAACCGTTTGATTCGGTAATATCGGAAACGATGCGGATCGTGTAGGGAAATTCCGATTCCGCCGGCAAAATTGCTTCGATTGCGCGCCGCGCCAGATTTCCGTGACCGATCTCGCGCCGCGAAGTTGAGCCGACTCTGCCGGTTTCGCCGACCGAATACGGCGGGAAATTGTAATGAAGCAGGAAGCGGCGTTTGGTTTCGCCTTTTTCCAGATCATCCATAAACTGCTCGTCGTCTTTGGTTCCGAGTGTTGTGGCGACAATCGCCTGCGTTTCGCCGCGTGTGAATAGCGCCGAACCGTGAACTCGCGGCAGCCAGCCGACTTCGCACGAGATCGGGCGAATTTCACTGAATTTGCGTCCGTCGGGACGGCGGCGATTGCCCAGAATGTCTTCGCGGAAGATCTTCTCTTTCAAAAATCCGAAAACCTTGCCAGCCATTGCGCGTTTGGCGGGATCGTCTTCGGGATAGCTGGCGACGACCTCTTTCTTCAAAGCATCGAGTCCGGCGTAAGTTGATATTTTGTCGCGACCGGTCGAATCGAGCGCTTCACGCAGTTTATCGGTGTAATTTTTTTCGATTTCCGCGATCAGCTCTTCATCGAGCGGCGCCGCCACAAATTCGCGCTTGGTAATTTCCATCGCCTTGAAAAGTTCTTTCTGCCAGAGACAGAGGCGTTTGATTTCCTTGTGCGCGAGCATCAGCGCTTCGACCATAATGCTTTCCGAAACTTCTTTGGCTTCGGATTCGACCATCACGATCGCTTCTTCGGTTCCCGCAACGATCAGATTTAACTGCGAATCGCGGCGTTCGTCATAGGTCGGGTTGATGACGTATGATCCGTCGATCAAACCGACGCGGACGCCGGCGATCGGCGTGGTAAACGGAATGTCCGAAAGATACATCGCGCACGATGCGCCGGTGATCGCGATCACATCAGGATCGTTGTCGGTATCAGCCGAAATAACGGTGCAGATGACCTGTGTTTCAAAACGATAACCGTCGGGGAAAAGCGGTCGCACCGGGCGATCGAT
Source organism: Pyrinomonadales bacterium (assembly GCA_038330465.1). GTDB lineage: Bacteria > Acidobacteriota > Blastocatellia > Pyrinomonadales > Pyrinomonadaceae > JAFDVJ01. Next base: position 8,458 of record JBBQOA010000090.1, on the reverse strand, counting down.
CAAACGACAGGTTAATGTTTCTTTTTCGCCCGGACGACCTTCGCGGCGAAAATAATTCCCCGGAATTCGTCCGGCGGAGTAAGTTGATTCACGATATTCGACCGTGAGCGGAAAGAAATCGAGTCCTTCTTTCGCGTTGTGCGCGCTGACGGCAGTGACTAAAATCATTGTATCGCCATATCTGATGACGACCGCGCCATCGGCTTGTTTGGCGACTTTTCCGGTTTCAACGGTCAATTCGCCATTGCCGAGTTTGATTGATTCATTCAAATATTTTCTATTTGCCATTTGTGGTTCCTTATAAACAAAAAGCGACAGGTGCTGTGCCGTGAAGCTGCCTGCCGCCTTTGAACTTATTATTCAACGACTGTTCTCTTCTGCAAAAGGCTTATTACGCTGTCACGTTCAGCAACCTTTGGCAAATTCTTCGAGAGAACTCTTTCTACAATGACTCGAAGAAGTCAATAATTAGTCGTCAGTCTGCAGTCGTAAGTCGTGAGATGGTCTTAATGTTCAGATTCTCGACTCTTGACTCCCGACTCTTGACTTATCTGCGTAACCCTAATTTCTCAATGATTGTGTGATATTCGTTAATATTTCTGCGTTTGAGATAATCAAGTAATTTTCTTCTGCGCGAGACTAATTTTAATAATCCCCGGCGAGAATTGTTATCTTTTTTATGAATTCTGAAATGCTGTGTCAATTCATTAATGCGTTGGGTTAAAAGCGCGATCTGCACTTGTGATGAACCCGTATCCGAACCATGTGTTTTATAATCGGTAACGATTTTTTCTTTTAATTCCGTTGCTGTTGCCATAAATACTTATATTACTAAAAATAGCCTCTCCTGTTGTTCACAGTAACTCCGTTCATCAAAAACGGTAACCACGAAAATTTATTTAACTGTTAATTTTATCGGTTAATAGTCTCTTTCAAATTACCACAATACGCCCGCAACAATCAATGTGCGGCTATTGCTTGAAATCTTCCATAAACTTTGTCGAGAAATCTCCCGCTTGAAATTTTTCGTCGTTCATGATCTTTAAATGAAGCGGAATGGTCGTTTTGATGCCTTCGACAACCATCGCTTCAAGCGCGCGGTGCATTCGGGCGATCGCCGTTTCGCGCGTTCGGGCATGAACGATCAGTTTCGCGATCATCGAATCATAATAGGGCGGCACGATATATCCCGGATAAACCGCCGTATCGACCCGTACGCCCGGACCGCCCGGTAAATTCAAAGCCGTGATCTTGCCCGGTGACGGCGTAAATTTAACGGGATCTTCGGCGTTGATGCGGCATTCGATCGAATGCCCGAAAAACTTGACATCCGATTGCTCATAGCCGAGATCTTTGCCTTCGGCAATCAAGATCTGATTGCGGACAATATCGACCACCGTGATCATTTCCGTGACCGGATGCTCGACCTGAATCCGCGTGTTCATTTCCATAAAGTAAAATGAACCGTCTTCGTCAAGCAAAAACTCGAAAGTTCCGGCACTCGAATAACCGATCTCCAAACACGCCTTGACGGCGACCGCGCCCATCTGCTGGCGCTGTTCGGGCGTGATGACGGGTGACGGCGCTTCTTCCAATAATTTTTGATGGCGGCGCTGAATCGAGCATTCGCGTTCGCCGAGATGAATGCAGTTGCCGTGTTCGTCGGCTAAAACCTGAATTTCGATATGGCGCGGACGTTCAATATATCTTTCGATATAGACCGAACCGTTCTTAAATGCCGCGAGCGCTTCGGTCTGCGCGAGTTCGAGATTGTTTGCCAGATCTTCTTCTTGGCGGACGATCCGCATTCCGCGTCCGCCGCCGCCGGCGGCAGCTTTGATGATCACCGGAAAACCGATTTCCTTGGCGATTCGAATCGCTTCCTCGGCATCTTCGATCGGGTCGGGCGAACCCGGCAGAATCGGCACGCCGGCAGCTTTCATCGTCCGCCGCGCCTCAACCTTATCGCCCATCATTCCGATCACTTCGGGTCGCGGACCGATAAATTTGATGTTGCAGTCTTCACAGATCTTTGCGAAGGTTTCCGATTCCGCCAAAAATCCGTAGCCCGGGTGAATCGCGTCAACATTTGTGATTTCCGCCGCGCTGATGATCGCGGGAATATTCAGATAACTTTGCGCGGACGGCGCCGGACCGATACAGATCGCTTCGTCGGCAAAACGAACGTGGAGCGCATCGCGGTCGGCTTCCGAATGAACGGCAACCGTTTTGATGCCCATTTCCTTGCACGTCCAGATTATCCGGCAAGCGATCTCGCCACGATTGGCGATTAATATTTTGCGAATTTCGCGTTTTTTCATTGACAGAAATTTAGCCACAAAAGACACCAATAACACGAATAAAAAATATTAGCGTATTTTGTGTATTTCGTGGCTGATTTATTTCCTAATTCCGAAAAGCGGCTGTCCGTATTCGACGGGCTGACCGTTTTCGACGTAGATTTTGACGACCTCGCCCGAAGTTTCTGCTTGAATTTCGTTCATTAATTTCATCGCTTCGACGATGCAAACCACGCTGCTGTCGGAAACCCGGTCACCTTCCTGAACATACGGCGCTTTGTCCGGCGACGGTGAACGGTAAAAGGTGCCGACAATCGGCGAAGCGATGATGAATAGATCTTCATCAACTTCAGCGGGCGTTTCCGTTGAAACAATATCGGTTGGCGACGCGGTTTGGACCGCAACATTCGAAGCGGAAACCGGCGGCGCGCCGACCGGTTGAAATGACTGAACAATTTGCGGCGCGGTTTTGCTCAAACGAATCCGAATATTCTCGTTTTCAAACTCAAAATCGGTAAAACCGTGTTCGTTGACGAGTTCGGCAAGTTCGCGCAATTCTGCCATATTCAGCGAAGCCTCGATGGTCGGGCTTCCCTTTTTTGAAACAACACTTTTGCGTTTACTCGTTTCTTCTTTAGCTTTGGCTGAAGCTGTCTGTTCACTCATTCAACGTCACTCCTTATTTTTTCGCCGCAAGTTCGCGCGGATTATCAACCAATTCGATGACCGCCATTTCTGCGTTATCGCCTTTGCGGCGACCGAGTTTAATAATACGAGTATAACCGCCGTTGCGATCTTTGTAACGTGTGCCGAGCTCACCAAAAAGTCTTTGGACGGCTTTGACACCGGCGGTTCTTTCGATCTTTTCCTTCGGTTCGCCTTTTTTACCGCGAAAACGGCTTTGTTCGAGCTTAAATGTTGAGTTTCCGGCGTGAAAACATTTTGCCGCTTGCCGCCGCAAATGAACTTCCTGCGCTTTTGCTTCGTCGCCGGTCAAAACCTGTGCTTTGCGCGCCAAAGTAATGACTTTTTCAACATACGGGCGCAATTCTTTTGCCTTCGGAACGGTTGTCACAATATGACCTGAATCCGAATTGATCAATGAAGTCGCTAAGTTTCTCAGTAAAGAAATGCGGTGCTCCGTCGTTCTTCCCAATTTACGATGTGCTTTTAAATGTCTCATAATAATTGATAACGGATAATGGATAATGGATAATGGATTTTGTTTTTATTATCCATTATCCATTATCCGTGATCCACTTATTTTAATCTAAATCTCGTCCGCCCGATCCCGGAATCGGATTGCCTTGCTCGTCAAAATCCATTCCGAAATCCAGTCCCATGCCGTGAAGCAGGTCTTTGATTTCTGTCAGGGATTTTTTGCCGAAATTTTTCGTGTTGAGCATATCGCGTTCGCTGCGTTTGATCAGATCACGAATCGAACGAATGTCCGCATTTTTCAAACAGTTGTATGAACGAACCGAAAGTTCGAGTTCGTCAACCGAACGGTCGAGCAGATCATTGCGAAGAAGCGGCGGACGCGCAATGTCTTCATATTTGAATTCGTCTTCTTCTTCTTCGAAATTAACAAAGATCGACATATGGTCTTTGACGAGTTTTGCCGCCAAACCGATTGAATCATCAGGTTTGACCGAACCGTCCGTCCAGACTTCGATCGTCAATTTGTCGTATTCGGTATTCGATCCCATGCGGGTTTTTTCGACGTTGTAATTAACTTTTTTGATCGGTGTGTGAACCGAATCGATCGGAATGTAACCGATCGAAAGATCTTCGTCGTTATTAAATTCGGCGGAAACATACCCGCGTCCTGATTTGAGGCGCATTTCAATATTGATGTCGCCACCCGCGCCGATCGTTGCGATATGGACGCTCGTGTCGAGAATTTCGACATCGCCGTCAGCTTCAATATCAGCACTGGTTACTTCGCCCGCGCCCTTTTTGCTGACCGTCAGGGTTTTGGCGGTTGTTCCGTGCAGTGTGAACGGAATTTGTTTGAGGTTCAAAATTACGTCAGTGGCATCTTCGACGACACCCTTGATGGACGAAAATTCGTGTTCAACGCCTTCAATTTTAACTGCCGTAATTGCCGCTCCTTCGATTGATGAAAGAAGCGCACGACGCAAGGAATTCCCGATCGTTGTTCCAAATCCTCTCTCAAAGGGCTGGGCGTAAAACTTACCGTAGCGGTCGGTCAGAGTTTCTTTTTCAACTTCCAACCGACTTGGCATCTGAAAATCTGTCCAATGATTATTTTGTGTCATATCTTTTTGTTTAAAAAAGTTCCAAGTTCCAAGTTCCAAGTTTCAAGTTAAGCCATCGGACTTGGAACCTGAAACACGGAACTTGGAACTTCAAAATTACTTGCTGTAAAGTTCGACAATAAGTTGTTCGTTGATGTTTGCGTCAACATCATCACGTTTCGGCAGTGCTGCGATCGAAACGCTCAAATCTTCTTTATCACCGGTTGAAATCCAATTGGGACGACCGCGACCGACCGCCGTTTGCCACGCGCCTTCGACGTGAACATTTTTGACGCTCTTATCTTTTACGGTAATAACATCGCCGACTTTGACCTGAAATGAAGGAATATCAACCTTTCGATCGTTGACGAAAATATGTCCGTGATTGACAAGCTGCCGTGATTGGCGGCGTGATGTCGAAAAACCTGCGCGATAAACAACGTTATCAAGTCGTCGTTCAAGCAAAAACAAAAGGTTTTCGCCCGTCACGCCTTTTTGTCTCAAAGCCTTTTCGAAATAATTGCGGAATTGTTTTTCAAGCACGAAGTAAATGCGCTTGACCTTTTGTTTTTCACGAAGCTGTTGTCCGTAACCGGCGAGCATCTTGCGCCGCGCCGCGCCGTGTTGTCCCGGCGGATTCGTTCCTCGTTTTTCAATCGCACACGACGGTTTGAAACAACGGTCGCCCTTCAAAAATAATTTTCCACCTTCGCGGCGGCACAAACGGCACACCGCATCTCTATATCTAGCCATAATTTATTTGTTTTCTGCTTCCGCCAACGGATTTTGGATTTGGGATTGCGGATTTCGGATTGTTTGTTCCGAAACAGCAAGCCTTTTTCACTGAATCTCAATGGCGGAAAAGTTTACGGGAATATAAATATTCCCTTCTTCCTTTCGATAATTAAAATCTCAAATATCAGATTAAAAATCCGAAATCCGCAATCCCAAATCCGAAATCGTCACACTCTGCGGCGTTTCGGCGGTCGGCAACCATTGTGCGGAATCGGCGTCGTATCACGGATTGATGAAACGCGAATTCCTGCCTGATTTATTGCGCGGATCGCTGATTCGCGACCGCCGCCCGGACCTTTGACGCGAACTTCAACTTCACGCATTCCCGTTTCGATCGCTTTGCGGGCAACTTCGGTTGCTGCTTGTTGGGCGGCAAAGGGCGTGCCTTTGCGCGAACCGCGAAACCCGCGAGCACCTGACGAAGATTGCGCGACCAGATTGCCGTTGGCATCTGTGATTGAAATCAGCGTGTTATTGAATGAAGCCGAAATATGAACGATTCCATAAGGAATATTCTTTCTCTCTTTCTTTTTGTAAGCTTTCTTACCTTTTGCTGCTTTTGCCATAAAATTAGTCTTGAGTCTGGAATCTTGAGACTAAGGTCTAAAATCAAAGATCATTTGACTCAAGACTCGGGACTCAAGATTCGGGACTATTTCTTACCCGGTGCCTTCTTCTTCGCGACGGCGGCTTTACGCGGACCTTTACGAGTCCGAGCGTTGGTGCTGGTCCGCTGTCCGCGCACCGGCAACCCGCGGCGATGCCGCAAACCACGATAACAACCGATGTCCATCAAACGTTTGATGTCCATTTGCACCCGTTTCCGCAAATCGCCTTCAATATCGCCTTGTGTATCAAGGATTGTCCGAATCCGTGTTAATTCGTCTTCGTTTAACTCCCGGATCTTTGTATCAATATTAATTTGCGCTTCTTCTAAGATTGCCGTTGAACGCGATTTGCCGATACCGTAAATATACGTTAAACCGATCTGCGCTCTTTTGTTTGGCGGTAAATCAACTCCTGCTACGCGAGCCATAATTTCTCCAAGAAATAAAATCTAACCCTGACGTTGTTTATGCTTCGGATTATCACAAATCACCCGCACAACGCCTTTCCGATGAATAATTTTGCATTTATCGCAAATTTTCTTTACTGATGGACGAACTTTCATTATTTTGTCCCTCTCTTTCTGCCGTCTTCAAACGGCGTGTTTATTGAAATTTAATATCTCAATGTTAAATTCTACTTGTATCGATATGTGATCCGCCCACGATTCAAATCGTAGGGCGAAAGTTCCACCAAGACTCTATCTCCCGGTAAAATACGAATAAAATTTTTCCGCATTTTACCCGAGATAGTCGCCAAAACCTGATGTTGATTGTCTTCTAAGGCGACCTTGAACATCGCATTCGGCAGAGTTTCCAGCACGGTTGCCGTGACCTCTATGGCTTCTTCTTTGGACATATCTCACAGAGTCAACCCTGTCATAGTTGACAAACTGCTTATGTTACCGTTTTTAATTTGATTTATCAAGTTAAGCGGTAACAGTTTCTTTCTTGCCGTTTTTTAAGGCGGCTTTTTGAGCTTTGGTCAATGTCAGGATCTCCGGACCTTCGGCGGTGATGGCAATCGAATGTTCGGCGTGAGCACTCGGTTTGCCGTCCAAAGTGACGACCGTCCATTTATCATCCAAAGTTCTTGTCTCGTGCGTTCCGAGATTGAGCATCGGCTCAAGCGCGAAACAATAACCGGCACGAATTTTTTCACGCGTGCCCGGTCTGCCGTAATTGGCGATTTGCGGTGATTCGTGCATCGCCCGCCCGATTCCGTGTCCCGTATAATCGCGGACGATTCCGTAACCGTATTTTTCGGCGTGCTGCTGAATCGCCCAACCAATATCGCCGACCCGTTTGTTCGGATAACACTCGGCGATTCCCAATTCCAAAGATTCTTCCGTCACGCGGATCAATTGTTTGAGCTCGTCGGTAATTTCACCGACCGGCGCGGTAAAAGCCGTGTCGCCGACAAAACCGTTATAGGTCGCCGCCATATCGAGCGAAATTATATCGCCGTTTTTGAGCGGAATGTCGTTTGAAAAACCGTGCACTATCTGGTCATTGACCGATGCGCAGATCGCGTACGGAAAACCGTGATAACCGATAAAGGTCGGTGTCGCGCCGAGATCACGAATCATTTTATCGGCGGCGGAATTGAGTTCGAGCGAGGTTATGCCAATTTCGATCATTCCGCGCAAAGATTCCCGAACTTCGGCAATCAATTCGCCGACCTCGCGCATCCGGTCTAAATCTTTTTGTGATTTGGCGATAATCATTCTTTTTCCCAATAAAATTTGGCTTAATTTGCTGACAAACCCGGCGAACTTTGAATCTCTAAACACATTTTTATTTGTCTATGGCAATTCTGCCCAAAAAGCTCCGGACTAAATCACCTTTTCCAACGCGCTGTAAATTTCTTCTAAACTTCCCTCGCCGCTGATTTTTTTCAAGCGTCCTGATTGACTGTAATAATCAAGCAGCGGTTTCGTCACTTCATCATAGGTCGCGAGCCGCGTAGCAACACTTTCTTCATTGTCTTCGGCGCGATGCGTCAATGCCGCAAGGGGATGAAAATCGCAAACATCGGCGTTCTTTGGCGGTTTGGAATAAATATTATAGATCTCTCCGCAAACCGGACACGAACGGCGTCCCGTCAGACGTTTCATCAATTCATCGCGCGGAACATCGACCTCGACCGCCTGAATTTCCTTGCCCTGTTCTATCGCCAAAGCTTCAAGCTGTTCGGCTTGCACGGCGGTTCGCGGATAACCGTCCAACAAATAAGTTCCCGCGCAATCGGCGCGCGAAGTCCGTTCTTTGACGATTTGCAGCGTGAGTTCATCAGAAATCAGTTTTCCCGATGCCATCGTTTCCTGCACTTCGCGTGCAAGCGGCGTATCCGAGTTTTTCATCTCGCGAAACAAATCACCCGTCGAAATTTGCGGAATACCTTTACGCTCATCCAAGAGTCGCGCCTGTGTTCCTTTTCCCGCCCCCGGTGCGCCGATTAAAACTATGATTTTACTCATTCAAATATTTTTATCAC
>JBBQOA010000089.1:0-11155 GCA_038330465.1 Pyrinomonadales bacterium | reverse complement strand
CGATCCGCATTATTTGAGTTGGAAAGCGCGTCAGCACGGTTTTGATTCGCAATTTATCACGCTTGCCGAACAGATCAATTCGGGAATGCCGAAATACGTCGCGGGACTCGTCCGCGATGCTTTGAACGATAACGAGAAATCTGTGAAAGGCGCAAAGATCTTGATCCTCGGCGTCGCCTATAAAAAAGACATCGACGATATGCGCGAATCGCCGGCGCTTTCGGTCATCGATCTTTTGCGTGCGCGCGGCGCGAATGTCGTTTATCACGATGATTTTGTCGCGGAAGTGACGTTTGATCATTCTTATACGATCGGCGACGGCGAACCGCTTTTCAATCAGGCATTGACCGACGAACTGCTTGCTTCATCAGATTGCGTCGTGATTTGCACCGAGCATTCCGGCGTCGATTATGGTCGCGTCTGCGAATTGTCAAAAGTCATCGTTGACACGCGCAACGCGCTTAAAGAAGATCTGCGCGAAACGAGCAAGGCGAAGATTGTCAGGCTCTAAGTTTGATCTTTGATTTTTGATCTTTGATTTTTGTATGTTAGATTTTGTTTGATTTTTAACGTAACGCTCAAAATTTAATACTCACGAGGTCAAATTTTATGGAAAAGACCAATTTTGAAAATCTTGAGATATATCAAATTTCCGAAAAACTTACGGACGAAATTTGGAATATTGTAATTAGATGGAATAATTTGGCGCAAGATACCGTCGGTAAACAAATAATTCGTTCGGCTGATAGTATCGGCGCGAATATTGCTGAAGGAAGCGGACGCGGAAGTACTGTTGATAACCGAAGATTTTTACGAATGGCAAGAGGTTCTTTATACGAAACGCGTCATTGACTTCGGCGGGCGCATCAAAGAAATCTTTTATCAAAAGTGCAAACTGAAAAATTGTTGCCTTTTATTAAAGAACTGATACCAAAATTAAACTCATATTTGAGCAGAGTGAATGAGACGATCAGAAAAAGCAAGAGCGACAAAAAATAAGATCAAAGATCAAAAATCAAAGATCAAAGGTCAAAAGTGATTAAAGTTTTGAACATCGTCGGCGCGCGTCCGAATTTTATGAAGATCGCGCCGATCGTCCGCGAGATGCGGCGGCGCGACGGCGAATTTCTGCCGCTCATTGTCCACACCGGACAGCATTACGACGCGGCGATGTCCGATTCATTTTTTGTCGATCTCGGCATTCCCGCACCCGATTATCATCTCGAAGTCGGTTCGGCTTCGCACGCCGTGCAGACGGCGCGGATTATGACGGCGTTTGAGCCGATCGTTTTAGCGGAAAAGCCCGATTGGGTTTTGGTCGTCGGCGATGTCAATTCGACAATTGCGTGTGCGTTAGTTTGTGCAAAATTAGGAATCAAAGTCGCGCACGTCGAAGCCGGACTTCGTTCGCGCGACCGTTCGATGCCCGAAGAAATTAACCGGATCTTAACCGATTCGATCTCCGATCTGCTGCTGACAACTTCTGTGGACGCTGACGAAAATCTCAAACAAGAAGGCGTGGCGGAAGATAAAATAAAATTCGTCGGCAATGTCATGATCGATTCGCTTTTATATAATCTGGAGAAATCCAAAGAATCAAAGACGCGTGAAAATCTTGATCTGTGCGATCAAGATTACGCTGTTTTGACGCTTCATCGTCCGTCGAATGTTGACGAGCGGGAAGTTTTCAGCGGACTGCTCGACGCATTGATCGAAATCAGCGAAAAACTTCCCGTAATTTTCCCCGCGCATCCGCGCACCAAAGCAAATATCGAAAAATTCGGGTTTGCCGAAAGAGTTGCCGCTTCGAATATTCAATTGATCGAACCGCTCGGCTATCTCGATTTTATGAATTTATATTCGGGCGCAAAACTGGTCTTGACCGATTCGGGCGGACTTCAGGAAGAAACGACCGCGCTCGGCATTGCGTGCTTAACATTACGCGAAAACACCGAACGCCCGATCACGATCGAAATGGGAACGAATATTCTGGTCGGCACGAACACAGAAAAGATCAAACACGCCGCCTTTCAAATTTTAGAAACTTCATCAAAAAAAGACGCAAAAATTCCGCCGCTCTGGGACGGGAAAGCGGCGGAACGAATTTGCAATGCTCTGAAAATGTAAAATGGAAAGTGGAAAGTGGAAAATACAGAGTTGCTCTATATTTTCCACTTTCCATTTTCCGTTATCCGCTATTTGTCGCTTTTCTCCATCGGATAACCGGCTGTTTTCCACGCGGCGGTTCCGCCAAGTAAAGCAAACGCATTCGTGTAACCTTTTTCTTTCAAGATCTGTACCGCACGGGCACTGGTATGTTCCTCCGGTCAGGAACAATAGGCGATGATCTTTTTGTCTTTCGGAACTTCCGCGTAGCGCGTTTCAAATTCCGCCGCCGGAATATTGATCGCGCCTTTGATATGTTCGGCTTTGTATTGCTCGGCACCGCGCGTGTCGATAAAAAGTGCTTTGCCGCCGTCAAAATCTTTTTTCGCATCTTCGAGCGAGATGCGCGGCGCTTCTTCGGGCGTCGTCGTCGCCGTTACGGCGGGCGCATTCGTGTCGGCTTTGACACTGTCCGCGCTGGTTTTGTCGCATTGCAGCAGCGAAAAGGCGAAAGCCAAACTGACTGCGAGCGTTAATAAAAATTGCATTCTTTACTCCTTTATTTAATTTGATCTTTGATCTTTGAACTTTGATTTTTGATTTTTTTTCTTGAATCTCAAAATCTCAAGTCTTTTGTGGACTCAAGACTCAAAGCCAAGATCAAAGATCAAAGGTCAAAGGTCACAGCTTCTAACTATTATCGATCGTCGGCTTGCCATTGGCAATCAGCGTCGGATATTTGCCGTTCCAACATGCCGCGCACGACGATTTCGGGTCAAGACCGATCGCTTCGAGCATTCCTTTGAGCGAGAGATAGCCTAAAGAGTCCGCCTCGATATAGCGGCAAACTTCCGCGACCGACATTTGCGCGGCGATCAGATCGGCTTTGCGCGGCGTATCGACGCCGTAATAACACGGCGAAACGGTCGGCGGACACGAAATTCGCATATGAACTTCACTCGCGCCCGCCTCGCGAACCATCTGGACGATCTTTTTCGAGGTCGTTCCGCGAACGATCGAATCGTCAACCAGAATGATCTTTTTGCCGTTGATCAAATCCTTGATCGGATTGAGTTTCAAGCGCACGCCGAACGAGCGAATGCTCTGCGAAGGTTCGATAAACGTGCGCCCGACGTAATGATTGCGGATGATCGCCTGCCGGAAATTGATGCCCGATTGCCGCGCATAACCGATCGCCGCCGCGACGCCCGAATCGGGAACCGGCACGACAATCGCGTCGTCCGCGTCCGCGATCGGATGCTCGATGGCGAGCTGTTTGCCCATCAGATGCCGCGATTGATTGACCGAACGCCCGAAAATGGTCGAATCGGGACGCGAAAAATAGACGTGTTCGAACGAGCAGACCGAGAGCGGTTTTTCGTCGAACGGAAAGCTCGAATGAAGTCCGTTTTGATCGACGACGAGCATTTCACCCGCCTTGATCTCGCGGACATATTCGGCGTCGATCAGATCGAACGCGCAGGTTTCCGAGGCGACGCACCAAGCATCTTTCAGTTTGCCCAAAACAAGCGGACGAAAACCGCGCGGGTCGCGGACGGCAACGAGTGATTCGGGCGTTAAAAACAAAAGCGAAAACGCGCCTTCCGTTTCTTTTAAGACATTTTTGATGGCTTCGATCGCGTTTGCCGAATGGTCGCGGGCGATGCTGTGGAGAATCGTTTCGGTGTCGGATGTCGAAGAAAAGATCGCGCCCGCTTTTTCGAGTTCCCGCCGTTTCGCATCGGCAAACGGCAGATTTCCGTTATGGCAAATGGCGATCTGCCCGTGCTGGCACGTGACCGAAAACGGCTGAACTTCCTTGATCGTATTTTTCCCCGCGGTCGAATAACGCGTGTGCCCGATCGCCGCATTGCCCGTCAGTTTTTCGAGTTCCGATTCGACCAAAACATCGGCGACCAGCCCTTGCGAACGAAACTGATGAAGATCTTCGCCGTCCGAAGAAACGATCCCGCACGCCTCCTGCCCGCGATGCTGGAGCGCGAAAAGCCCCAATTGCGTCAAGGTCGAAGCCTCGACGTGTCCGAAAACACCGAAAATACCGCATTCTTCGTGAAATTTATCCAAGACTAAATCCATTATTTATATTTTGCCACACTGTTGACAGAGTTCACAGAGCGGAAAGAATTTTAATAAAATCAAATCCGGTTAGCGGTAGATTTTCCGAACAAAAAAATCCGCACAGATTTTACAAGTGCGGATTTTTTTCAGAATTGACAATCTCGATTCTTGCCGACTTACAATTATCTCTTCAATGTTCTTACACGAACACAATTGGAATAAGGCGAATTGCCGGATGAATTTGCCGCTCTCACACGATACTGATAATAAGTGTTTCCTGCCAAACCTGTATCGGTATAATTTGTCGCCGTTCCCGCGACCGTCCCAATTTGAACAAAGTTAGTACAGCTAACGCCCTTGCACCGCTCAATTTTGACTCCGGTTTGGGTTGTCGAAGTGTTTGTCCAGATTAATCCGACCGAGCTTCTCAAACGCGCTTCGGCGGTCAAATTAATTGGTGCCGACGGCGGATTTGGGGCAGCGTTGACGACGATGGAAACCGTGCGCGGCAAACTCGTCAGACCGAAAATGTCGGTAACGATTAAAGAAGCTGTGTATGTTCCGGACATCGAATATAAATGGGTGATCTGCGAGCCGCTTCCTGTGCCGCCGTCGCCGAACGTCCAGTTCCACGTGGTCAAAGTATTGGGTCCGGTTGAACTGCGACCGTCGAATGCGACATTTAAAGGCGCAGTTCCGGTCGTCGGAGTTGCTGAAATAATGGCGACCGGCTCAATCGGCGTAATACCGTCCGGAACATCGAAGCAGGTAATCAGTGCGTCGTAGCCGCCGGTAGCGCACACATCGCCGGTAGGCAAAACCACAGTCCAGACCGTTGCCTGCGCGGAAAATGCTTCCCATAAAAGCGTGCCTTTTGAACTGTATCCGGCTGTAACGCCCTGAATAAAACCGCCGGGAAGAGCCGGTCCGCCTGTCCCCGTAACTACTGTCGTGCCGTTTGCCAGTACAAGCACATCGCGCGGTATCTCGTCGGTATTCAAACCGCCGTCGCGGACGGCTTCCCAACGAACCGCGCCCGTCGTTTCAAAGGCGACCGTGTACCAATCGAGAAATCCGCGCAAGGTTTGTCCGGTTACGACCAAACTTCCATCTGGAGCTTTTGATATCCAAAGTCCGGCGGAATGTGTACCGTCAACAGGATTTTTGTCCGTGCGCCACAAACGTGCGCCGGTTGCACGGTCATACGCCACGACGGTTAGAAAATATGCCAGTGCGGGAGTTCCCGCGCCCGTGTAGCCTTGTCCGGATACATATACGCGTTCGTTATCAACAACAACATCGTTAGCGGAAATGCCTTCCGCGCCCGTCACAAACCATCTGTTTATTCCCGTCGCGGTATCGAAAACTGCCGTTCTCCAATTGCCGCCAACCGCTCCGGTTAGTACTAAATCAAAACCGTCCGGGCTGAGCGTCGCGCCGCCGTTAGGAATTAACGTAGATGTTGACCAAAGCACGCTTCCGGCGGGACTGTATTTGTATAAAGTCGAATTGTATTGCAGATAAGCGTTCCCAATCGCGTCAACAACCAAACGCCCAATTGAGAGAACAACTCCGGTCGAATCCACTCGCCACTGAAAAGTTCCGTCGGATGCGAAGCGGGCAATCGTTACGCCGAAAAGTCTGCCGCTTGAGTCAATATTTGCGCCAACCGCGATAAAATCGCCGTTCGGTGCGGCTTCTATCCAGAGTCCTTTATATGTTCCCGAAGCCGGATTGATCGAATTTTGCCATCGCCGCAAACCGGCTGGCGTGTAGGAAGTAACTCCCAGACCGCGTGCAAAAGCGGGTCCCGAAACGATTGCGATATTACCCAAAGAATCGGTCGCCATTCGAGCGGCTTGCCCGACACTATCATTACCCGCAGAAAGTCCGCCGGCTGTCCACAATACGGGAAGCGTCGTTGCCGGAACGGCGGCATTGGTCGTAATCGTCTGCATCGCCAGCGCAATAATGCAGAATATCAATAAGATTCCGCGCTTGATAACATTCCCCATCGTCGAATTAATAATATTATTCATTGTTTTACTCTCCTTATTTAGGGGGATTTTCATTTTAATTATTGTTTCGTCTTTTTGAGTACGAAACCAACACTGTATCCTTAGATAATAATTTGACACAAAGATTTGAATCGGAACAATAGGACTTTTGTGATGATTTATGTGACTTTTGTAAAGGATAATGATGATAGAAAATCAATTAGCAAAACTTTTGGAAGGAACCGCCGACGCGGCATTTGCCGTTGATCTTCAAGGTGAAATCAGGATTTGGAACAAAGCGGCTGAAAAACTTTTCGGCTTTTCGGCGGCTTTTGCGGTTGGAAAACAATGTGTGGAAGTTGTTCATGGCAGCCTTGCGGAGGAAAAATCGGTCTGCCGCGAAGAGTGTGATGTTCTCGAATGTATGCGAAAAGAACGCGAAATTTCTAATTTCGATATGAAGGTCAAAACCTGTGCCAATCAGCAAATTTGGGTTAATATGTCGCTGCTTTCCGCTTTCGACGAACGAACCGAACGGCAGTTGGCAGTCCATTTTATGCGTGATATCAGCGAACGAAAGAAAACGGAACAATTTGCGGGACAAATGTTGAAATTCGCCAAACAACTCGTTAACAATACAGACGAATCGGAATGTTTACCGCCGATTTCACCGCTTACCGCGCAGGAAACGAACATTTTGCGTCTTTTGGCATCGGGCAAAACCACCAGCGAGCTGACCGCCGACCTGCAGATCAGCATGGCGACTTTACGCAATCACATAAGCCATATTAACAAAAAACTGCACACAAAAAGTCGGATCGAATCCGTCGCGCAAGCTCTCAAAAGGCAGTTGATATGAGTTTCTCCGTTAATGGGATTTTGATGATCCGGTGCCAGGTGTCGTTACTATGGATTGAAAATCGTGTCAATTTTTCGACAAAAATCCCAAACTATGCGCCAAACGATTGAGCAAGATCAAAAGATGCGCGTCCGTGATGCGGTCGGAATGCGCGAGCAAATCTTTGAGCGAGAAAAACTTCAGATCGGTCGCGCCCAAGCTTTCCGCGCTGAGTTCGACCGCGAGCGGATAAACGATTTCGGGCGTGATTCCGGCAGAAGTAAAAAACGCGCCGCCGAGCTCCCAACTTTGTTCGATCGAAGCCTTGAAATCCTGCGGAAATTTTTCGCGTAAAAAAGATTCGAGATCGAATTTATGCGCAACCGCAAACGGCAAACGCCACGCGGGCACACAAAAAATCTGCGAATTGCCCGAAAATCGCTGCGGCGCGGGCAGGTTGCGAAGTTCGATGCCGACGAGAATTTCGCTTGCGGTCTGCACGAAAGGAATCGCCGCGACCGTGTTTTTGCTCAAAGATTTCGGCACGACATATTCAAATTCGGCGCGCGCGATCTCGTTGTTTTGTGAGTCGGTTTCGACAAATTCGCGTTTGCAGAGCTTGAGAAATTTATTTTCAGCTGATTCGATGGCTTCAAATTCGGCGCGGGTTTCGATCTCGAAATCCGTTTCGATCTTGCCCGCAAAATTTTGCGTCGAAGGTTTGATCGCGGCACCGATCCACGCGCTTGCCGAGCGGTTCAGTTTTCTGAGCAGCCGATAAATATTGATTTCGAGCCGCGCGTCGAACATTCCGCCGACGTGGCTCGCGCGTAAAACCTGGAGCGCGTCGAGCTCGCGGACGATTCCGGCGCTCGCAAATTTTGTGTAATTTTCAATTTCGTGCGGCGGCTTTTCAAACGGTGTGATTTTTACCAAAAAACTCTCGACCCGCTCGTCGATTCCGCCGGCGGAAGTGAAATAAAAATTTGGTTCGCCGATCTCGAGAATTTCGGCGGCGGCTAGGTTGGCGCGTTCAGATAAAATATTTTGGATTGCATCGTTTAAACCGCCCGCTACCGCAGGCGGTTCTGACAAATCCGCAATCGCACTGATCGGTTCGGTCAGATAACCCGAAAACTCGGCGCGGTTGAGGTTTTTTTTCGCCGTTTGCGCGTTGACGACGGGGCGCGGGAAATCTTTTTTGGCAAGCACAAAAAGCTGTCCGTTTTTCGATTCAAACCACGGCAAAAGGTCGATCGTTTGATGCGGACGCTCGGCGAGCTCAAGAATTTGATTGGTTTCTTTGTGGCGATAGGCTTTGAGCTTGAGAAAAGTCGGGAGCGCAGGCATCTTGCCTGCCAACACCTCGCGTTCAAAAGTCGTTTCCGCAAGCTTAACGCCCGCACCCGCCGCAACTTTTTCGCCGACAATTA
Source organism: Pyrinomonadales bacterium (assembly GCA_038330465.1). GTDB lineage: Bacteria > Acidobacteriota > Blastocatellia > Pyrinomonadales > Pyrinomonadaceae > JAFDVJ01. The sequence continues at coordinate 2,702 of JBBQOA010000089.1, read as the reverse complement.
AAAAATTCGTCGGCGGAAAGTTCAGCGGTTTTCCCTGTAAATCGGCGAGATAAAATTTCCCGGCAAAACGATTTGCGACGATCCACGGATTCCAGAGCGGCATCGAAACGACGATGCGCAGATCGTTGATGCGAAACTCGTTTTCAAAATCCGCCTGCGAAAAATAGGTGTATTCTTCCAATAATTCGGGCGTCCAATGATCGCGGTAATCTTTGCGCAAAACAAATTCGGCGGCGGTTCGCAGCGTTATTTGAAAACGCGCGAAATTCGGGCGCGAAGATTCTTGCTTTTTGAATTCGACCGCTGAACTTAAATTCAAACTGGAGCGAAAATAGCGTGCAAAAACTTCAAAGAGCGCGGCAGTCGATAGTTCCGCGATCGCGCCCGAATCTTTGCCGTCATCGGTCGGCAGATCAAGCAAGATTTGTTTTTCCGCTTCGTCCGGAACGACGAAATCGCGGATGATCAAAACGCCGCCCGTTTTTAATTGCGCGACCTGATTCGCTAAAGTTTTCGTGATCTGCGCTGCGTCGAAACCGTTACAGCTCGACACGTGATGGAGCACCGAAGAATCGAGAATGCCGTCCAAAGTATCGGCGGGAAAAACATTTTCGGCAATATCGCCGACCGCAAACGAAAGATTTGCGGCGTTGTAATGATGGCGCGAATATTCGACCGTCACCGGATTGATGTCAACGCCGACGAGCTCTAAATCGCGGTAAAGTCGGGCGAGATCGAAAGTTCCGCTGCCCGAACCCGAACCCATATCGGCGATCGTTCCGTGAGCGGGGAAATGCGCCGTCGTCAGCGCGATCTTCTGCTGCATCGAAGCGTCCATTCCGGCGAAATATTCTTCGTATTCGCTAATGTCGCCGCGATCTTGTTTGGCGTATTTGTTCATAAAAGAATCAGCCACGAACAAACACGAAAACTCACGAAAAAAATTAAATCTTTTGTGTCCTTTCGTGTTTGTTCGTGGCTGAAAATTAATCAGCGGGCAAAATTCGTCCGCGACATTCGCCGAAGCCGATTCTTCTGAATCCTTCGCGTTCGCAGTAGCCGCGCATGATGATCTCGTCGCCGTCTTCCAAGAATCGACGCGTTTCGCCCGAAGGAAGTTCGAGCGGTTCGGTGCCGCGCCACGTTAATTCAAGTAAACAGCCGCGTTCGTCTTTGCCTTTGCCGGAGACGGTGCCGGTCGCCATCAGATCGCCGGTTTGCAGGTTGCAGCCGTTCGAGGCGTGATGCGCGAGCATTTGCCCGATCGTCCAGTAAAGATCCTTCATATTCGAACGCGACAAAAGATGCGGTTCAGTGTTTTCTTCGCGCATTTTCGGCGTTTGAATATAAACTTCGAGCTTGATGTCGAAGCCGCCCGATGCTTTGTTTTGCTCGCCGTTTAAGTAATCTAACGGCTGCGGATCGCCTTCTTCGCGTTCAAAAGCGGGCACGCGAAACGGCGCGAGCGCTTCCATCGTCACGACGAACGGCGACAGCGTAGTCGCAAAACTTTTCGCCAAAAAAGGTCCGAGCGGCTGATATTCCCACGCCTGCATATCGCGCGCCGACCAATCATTGACTAAACAAAGCCCGAAAATATGGTCTTCCGCATTTTCAATCGGGATCGTATCGCCAAGCGCGTTGCCTTTACCGACAAAAAAGCCGACTTCCATTTCGTAATCGAGATTTTTGCACGGAATATAGACGGGCGGCTGTTCGGCGTCGGGTCGCGTCTGACCTTTCGGGCGTTTTATTTCGCTGCCCGAAACGACGATGCTTGAGGCGCGTCCGTGATAACCGATCGGAATATATTTGTAATTCGGAAGCAGCGGATTATCGGGACGAAACATCGCGCCGACATTCGTCGCGTGAAAGATCGAGCAGTAAAAATCGGTGTAATCGCCGATTTTTTTAATTAAAAAAAACGTCACTTCCGAAACCGGATAAAGATATTTCCCGTAGGTGTTTTTGGTTTCCTCTGCAGCGTTTTCGCGAAATATGCCGATCAGTTTGTTTCTTAACTTGGCATATGAATCCGATTCCTGTAATAAAATCTGGCGGACAACGAATTTTCTTTCCAAAGCATTTTTCGGTAAAGCTAAGGATTGGAGCAATATCGGCATCACGTCGTCCAATAAACCGTCTTTGAGACAATTTTCGAGATCGAAAACCTGATCGCCGATTGCGACGCCCAATCGCCCGGCAGCATCATCGGAAATGTGAAGTTTGTCTTCCATCGCCGTTTTGAATTCTTCAATCCCGGCTACGCTTATTTCGGTATCTTCCGGTTCGGATAAACCGAGTTTTTCAAATAGCCCATCGCTTTCTCCACCGTGGGCGAGGTTGTCGATTATGTCGATAATCTCTTGAATTGATTTTGTTTTGAATGCGCAAAAAGGCAAATTCTGGATCGGAAAATCCGTGTCGGGGGCGTTCGCCGATTCGATCCAGCTTTTCAGGTTCGCGTCGTGTGTTTCGTTGATCTCGTAAGTCATAAAATTTTGTAAGGGCGATTCCTTGTGGTCGCCCGATGCGTTTGAAAAACGCAAATATCGTTTCAATTGTAGGCAATATTGAATTTATGCAAACCTTTGTTCGCTGCGCTCAACGGGCGAGGACAAGCCGTCGCCCCTACAATGCAATGTCGCGTGCTTCGCTGATCTCGTAAGTCATAATATTAAAATGGATAACGGATAATGAAA
>JBBQOA010000088.1:0-11162 GCA_038330465.1 Pyrinomonadales bacterium | reverse complement strand
CGCTTCCCGTTCTCGCGTGGGATGATTCCGGTCACAAACTTGTCGCCTATATCGCGTGGCAGCAAATGTCGCCCGAAGCGCGTGAAAACGTCATTAAAATACTTTTAAGCGCGCCCGAAGATTCACAAATCAACGCGCTTTATCCAACGCCGCCGGATATGGATTTTTCAACTTATCCGATCGGCGCGCGTTCCAAAGCGGCAAAACAACGCGATTTTTTTATGATCGTCGCCTATTGGGCAGACATTATTCGCGACCGAAAGCTCGAAAATCGCTACAAATATCATCACGGAACATGGCATTATCTCGATACTTACTGGCGCGAAGTGAATGGCAAAATCAAAACTCTGCCCGAAATGCCGAATGACAAGGAAAATGTTGTCGAGCGTTTGTTTTTCTTTGATAACGTGTTAAAAAACAGCGCCGCCAATGACAGCGAAAAAGCGATCGCGCTGGCTTGGTTTCTGCATCTCGCGGGCGATGTTCACCAACCGCTTCACGCTTCGGGCAGAGTGACGGAAGAAGAGCCGAAAGGCGATCAGGGCGGCAATACGTTTTCGCTTTCGCCGAAAAACACGCCGCGCGGCAGCCAGGAAAATCTGCATTGGTATTGGGATTCGATCGTCGTCCGCACCGTTCCGCGCAGAGCGGACGCGAGCGATGCCGAATATCTTTTGCCGATCGGGAATGCGATGATGAAAAAATATCCGATCACGAAAATGCAAAACCGTCTGGAGATCGGCAAATTCAACGCATGGCAGCAGGAAAGTTTCGAGCTCGCTTCAACAAAGCTTTATCCGAAAACGCTGATTCGCAATCAGATGCCTTCGGCAGCCTACAATAAAATGGCGTTCGAAATTGCCGAAGAGCAGATCGCGCTTGCCGGTTACCGTTTAGGCACGATGCTCGATCAGGTTTTCGGCAATCGGTCGGTCGCGAAAGTTGAAGGAGATCAGCCGTGCAAAATCATCCGCAAGACGGATTATCCGGTCACGCAAACCAATCCTTCGGCATCGAAACCGGAGATCTGTCTGATCAATCTTTGCCCGCCAAACAAAGGAAAATTGGCGCGTCCGATGTATCCGTTGATGATCGGCGGCAAGATGAAAATGTTTGAATACGACATTGATAAAGTTTTCAAAACCGAAAAGGAAGCGCGCGAATACGCCGCGAAATACGGTATTACAGACGTTAGTTTTTAATTTTAAATGGATAAACTTCTCGAATTTTTTCAAGAACGACAAGAACGAATCGTTCGGCGCATCCAACAGATCGTCGAAATCGAATCGCCCTCACGTGACGAAGCCGGCAGCCGAATGGTCGCCGGTTGGCTTGTCGACGAAACCCGGAAAATTTCCGAAAACTTCAAAATCGAACGGATCTTATCGGAAAGCTATGGCGAACATTTGATCATTCGCGCCTTTGAATCAAACGATCAAAAGCCGATTTTGCTGCTCGGACACACCGACACGGTTCATCCGCGCGGTACAAAGGAAAAAAACCCGACGCGCATCGAAGACGGTCGCCTTTACGGCTGCGGCTCGTTTGATATGAAGGCAAATATCGTCTTGATGCTGGAAGTTTTGCTCGCTTTCACCGAGTTTGACCTGAAGCCGCCGCGACCATTGACGATTCTGCTTTGCTGCGACGAAGAGATCGGCAGCTACAGCGGCAAGGAAATTGTCGAACGCGAAGCCGGAAAAGCCGAATTTTGCCTTGTTTGCGAACCTTCCGCGAATGGCAATGTTAAAACCGGACGCAAAGGAACGGGAATGTTCACGCTAAAAACGCACGGAATTCCCGCGCACGCCGGTCTCGACCCCGAAAAAGGCGCGTCGGCGATTTTGGAAATGGCGCGGCAGATCCAACAAATCCATAAGCTGAACAATCTTACAAAAGGCACGACCGTCAATGTCTGCACGATCAACGGCGGCACGACCTCGAATGTCATTCCGGCGGAAGCCGCGTGTGAAATTGACGTCCGTTTTTCTTCGATGAATGAAGCGACCCGCATCGAAACGGCGCTCGGAAATTTAAAACCATTCGATGAAAGAGTTTCGCTCGAACTGATCGGCGCGGTCAATCGCCCGCCGCTTGAACGCACCAAAGCGGTCGTCAAACTTTACGAAAAAGCGCGAAAGATTGCCGCCGAATTCGATTACGAACTCGGCGAAACGCAGGTTGGTGGCGCGTCGGACGGAAATTTTGTCGCCGCGCTCGGCATTCCCGTGCTCGACGGACTCGGCGTTTCAGGCGCGGGAGCGCACACGCTCGAAGAATATATTTTCGTCGCAGATATTCCGAAACGCGCGTTGCTGCTGGCAAATTTGATTCTGCAAAGTTAGAAAACCTTTATGACCGCTCAAAAAAAACAACGCGCCCCGCGCAACCGCACGATCGATTTGAGCGCGGAAGAGATCCACATTTTTCGAAAAAGTTTGATCTTTAACAAACCGCCGACGGATTTGCGCGACCAGATCATCTGCGGCGATGCGTTCGAGGTCCTAAAAAAATTACCCGAACAAAGTTTCGATCTGCTCTTTGCCGATCCGCCGTATAATCTGACGAAAAATTTCGGCGAAAATTCGTTTAAACAAACTTCGCTCGATGAATACGAGATTTGGCTTGAATCGTGGCTCGCCGATTGTGCGCGGATTTTGAAAACAACCGCGTCGGTTTATATTTGCGGCGACTGGCGTTCGGCGTCCGCCATTCAGCGCGTCGGAATGAAATATTTCACGCTCCGAAACCGCATTACGTGGGAACGCGAAAAAGGTCGCGGTGCGCTTCGTAATTGGAAAAACGCGTCGGAAGACATCTGGTTTTTCACCGTTTCGGATAATTTTGTTTTTAACACGGACGCCGTCAAGCTTTTGCGCAAAGTTCTCGCGCCCTACACCGAAAATGGCGCGCCGAAAGACTGGGAAAAATCAGCGGCGGGAAATTTTCGGCTGACGCATCCGTCAAATCTTTGGACCGATCTGACCGTTCCATTTTGGTCAATGCCCGAAAATACGGATCATCCGACGCAGAAACCCGAAAAACTGCTCGCGAAGATCATTCTCGCAAGCACGAACGAAACCGATCTGATCCTAGATCCGTTCGCCGGTTCGGGCACGACCCTGGCGGCGGCAAAAAAACTTAACCGCACTTTTTGCGGCATCGAACGCGACGAAAAATATTGTCTGCTCGCGCAAAAACGTCTGGAATTGGCGGAAACCGACCAAACGATTCAGGGTTTCGCCGACGGCGTTTTTTACGAACGCAATTCGCAGATAAAATAAATTTGAGAATGGTTAAGTTAAAGTAGTTCGAATTGAATTATTTAATTCATTTTTGCTATCAGCTATCAGTTATCAGCTATTCCGAAAGTTATTTCTTAAATCTTTGGTGGCTAAAAATTTATGAAAATCGCAACCTGGAATGTAAATTCGATCGCGATCCGGCTCGAAGCCGTTTTGAACTGGATCAGCGATACAGAAACGGACGTTGTTTGCCTTCAGGAAACAAAATGTGTCGATGAAAAGTTTCCGCTCGAAGCCGTTACGGATTTCGGTTATCACGCCGCGTTTATGGGGCAAAAATCTTATAACGGCGTTGCCATTTTATCGAAACACGAGATCAAAGACGTTCAGAAAAATTTCCTTGACGACACGGAAGACGCGCCGAAACGCCTGATCGCCGCGACCATTCAAGGCGTCCGCATCGTCAATACCTATATTCCGAACGGCACCGAACTCTGGACGGACAAATTCACGTTCAAGCTCGATTGGCTGCAGCGTTTGCGGAAACTTTTCGACGAAAACTGCGACAAAAATTCAGATGTTTTGCTGTGCGGCGATTTCAACGTCGCGCCCGAAGAATTGGACGTTTGGAGCGTCAAAAACTGGGAAGGCAAGCTCCATTTTTCAAAACCCGAACGCGCCGCCATTCACCACGTCAAACAATGGGGGTTTATAGACATTTTCCGCCAGCAGAACGGCGATCTTCAGGAATTTTCGTGGTGGAACTACCGCGAAGGCGCGTTTCCGAAAAATCACGGCTTGCGAATCGATCATATCTGGACGAGCAAACCATTAGCCGAAAAATGCGTCGGCTGCTGGATCGATAAAGAACCGCGCACTTGGGAACGACCTTCGGATCACACGCCGGTCGTTGCGGAATTTAAGATTTAACTATGAACAATCCGCATTCCGAAATCACAAATCCTCAATCGCTCTGGCTCGTTCGCCACGGCGAAAGCACATCGAATATTGCGCGGCGCAATGCCGAAAGCGAAAAGCTTTTGACGATCGATTTTGACGAACGCGAGCCGGACGTGCCGCTTTCAGAAACGGGAATTCGGCAATCGGTCGCGCTCGGCAGATGGTTTAAGTTTCAAAAGGAAAAACCGACCGTTATTTATTCTTCAACGTATTTGCGGGCAAGCGAAACGGCGCGTCTGATCGCCGAAAACGGCAAGCTCAAAACCGTCCAAATCTTTTACGACGAACGGCTCAGAGAACGCGAACTCGGGATTTTCGACCGTTTAACGCGGCTCGGCGCGATGGAAAAATATCCGCAAGAATGCACGAAACGCGAAACTCTGGGTAAATTTTATTATCGCCCGCCGGGCGGCGAAAGCTGGGCGGATGTTGCGCTTCGCGTGCGTTCATTTTGGCGCGATCTGCGGCTTGAAATGAACGAAAACGAAAAGGTTTTGATCGTCACGCACGAAGTCGTCATCCGCGTTTTCAGGTATATTTTGGAAAACTTTTCGGAAGCGGAAATTATGGCGATCGACCGCGCCTGCGACGTCGAAAACTGCGCGATCACGTCTTATCATTTCGACGCGAGCGGGAATAATCCATCGATGAATTTGGATAATCACTTGACGTAAAAATTTATGAACAACTTACCCGCACCGAAATTTGTCCCGCTTCGGTTTCAAAAAATCGAACCCGAAACCGAACAAATCAAACGCGCCGAAGAATTTTACGCGCAACTGAACCGGCGCCGCACGATCCGTGATTTTTCTGACCGCGCGGTGCCGTTTGAGATCATCGAAAGCGCGATCTTAACTGCCGGAACCGCGCCGTCGGGAGCGAATATGCAGCCGTGGCGATTTGTCGTCGTCCGCAATGCGGAAACGAAACAAAAGATCCGCGAAGCCGCCGAACGCGAGGAACTTGAAAGTTACAGCAAACGAATGTCGGAAAAATGGCTGCGCCGGCTCGCGCCGCTCGGAACCAATGAACACAAGCCTTTTCTTGAGATCGCGCCCGTTCTGATCGTTGTTTTTCGGATCACTTCGATCATCGAAGACGGCGAATCAGAACCAACTTATTACTCGCAGGAATCGGTCGGCATTGCCGTCGGAATGCTTTTGGCGGCTTTGCATAACGCCGGTTTGGCAACGCTCACGCACACGCCGAGCCCGATGAAATTTTTACAGGAAATCCTCGGTCGCCCGAAAAACGAAATTCCGTTCGTGCTGATTCCCGTCGGTTATCCGGCGGAAAACGTCCAAGTTCCCGACATCAAACGCAAACCGCTCGATGAAATTATGCAAATTGTTTGAAAAATTATTTCATCTTTCGGCTGATTTCGTTCATTTTTGCTTTGATCCGGCGCTCGTCAATTTTTTTCGCCTCGCCGTCGCGGTAAACTTCTTCACCTGCAACAATTGTCAGCCGAACATCGCGGGCGTTCGAGGCAAAAAGCAATGCCGAATAAATGTCGTGAACCGGTTGCTGCGCGACATTTTCAAGCGAAATAACGGCAAGATCGACTTGTTTTCCGACTTCAAGTGAACCGATCTCGCCTTCTAAACCTAAAGCTTTCGCGCCGCCGAACGTGGCGGTCTCGATGATTTCCTTTGGATCTAAAAATCGTTTTCTGGCAATGAGATTGCGCGCGAAAAGCGTCGCAAATCGCGCTTCTTCCAAAATGTCGCAAATGTTGTTGCTCGCCATCGAATCGCTGCCGAATCCAACGCTGATCTGTTGGTCCAGAAACTTTTCAAACGGCGCGATGCCGTGACCGAATTTGGCGTTCGATTTCGGGCAATGCGCGATCCGCGAACCGGAATCTTTGATCAGTTCGAGGTCGCGGTCGGAAACCTTGACGCAGTGCGCAAGCAGCGGTTTTGCCCGCAAAACGCCGAGTTGATCGAGATAATCAATCGACGAACAATGCGGCGAACGCCATTCAAAACCGAATTTCTGATAAAGCGCCGCGAAAAAACCCGTACCGTAATTCATTAATTCGCTTTCTTCGTCGGATTCGGCGGCGTGGATCGAGATCTTGATTTCGTTTTCAAATGCGTATTCGGCGATCTTTTCAAAAAGCTTCGCGCCGACCGTATAAGGCGAATGCGGCGAAAGACCGACCTTGACCAAATTCGTTTCGTTTTCTTTGAGCGCGAGAAACTTTTCCTTGAGTTTTACAAAATCCGTGGCGGCAGTTTTATCGTCGGGCGAAAATTCAGTTTCCTGAAACAGAACGCCGCGCAAGCCGACTGTTTTCAACGCTTCAAACCCGTTTTTGCCGAATCGACCGATGTCGCCGAATGTCGTCACGCCGGCGTGGACGCCTTCGACGGCGCCGTGGATGGCGGCAGTTTGCACATCATCGTCCGTCAATATTTCGCCGCGCACACGGTTCAGCGTTAGAAGCCACGAAGTAAAATCGTCGTCGAATTCATCAACAAATCCGCGCATCGCCGTGATTTCCAGATGCGCGTGAGCATTGACAAATCCGGGCAGAATCGTCGCCGCGCCGAAATTTTCAATGGCGGCGTCGGGAAATTTTTCAATAATTTCTTTGAGATTGCCAACCGCTGCGATTTTGTCATCTTCAAACGCGACCGCGCCGTTTTCGATCGGCGCGGCGGTAATCGGCAAAACGTATTCGGCTGATAAAATTTTCATTCTATTTTTTGTTTGCCCGGTAGCGTTCCAAAATTGAAGTTACGTAAGATTTTGTTGAGGAAATGCCGATTTTGCCGACGAATATTTGTTCGCTGATTTGCGCCGGATTTTCCGAAATTTTGCTCCAATCATCAACGCGGCTCGGTCCGGCATTGTAAGCGGCGAGCGTCATTGCGTCTTCGGCGGCAAACCCGCGATATTTTTCGCGCAATTTTTCGAGATACCAGCAGCCAACTTGAATGTTTCTTTCAGGGTCGCGCAAAAATTCGTTGACGTTGCCGGCAGTTTGTTTTTCAAATTCTTGAAAACCCGTTTCTTTTGCCCAAGAACGCGCGACCGCCGGCGTCACCTGCATCAAGCCGATCTCATCTGCGCCGCCAATTTTCCAGGCGCGAAAATAAGTTTCCTCGTAGATCACGCTCCAAACCAGTTTTTCGTCCAAACTGTAAACTTTCGCCTGCCGCGTGATCAGTTCGTCGTAGCGGTGAATCCAATATTGGTTGAAATAATAAAGTCCGATCGAAGAAGCGACGGCGGCAACAATAATTATTAGAATAAGGGGCAAAAAACGACGCATTTAGATTTTGGATTTCGGATTTCGGATTTCAGTGCGGGCGAATTCTTTTGATCCGAAATAAAAAATCGATCAGTTTGGTTTCTTAAAACTTTTCCAGAAATCAGACGGACGAACTGTCCAATCGACACCTTCATAGCCGTTTCGTTTCGCAGATTCGTTCAAAATATGACCTTGCAGCCAGATGTCGGCTTGGATAAACGCTCCGATTTGCAGTTTTTCACCGTGCAAAGCATGTTGATTAACAAGAATTTCCAATTTGAGTCCGCCCAAATCAACATAGATCCAAAACAAATCGTTGCCCGATTGCGGGTTACGAAGCGTATCAAAGGCAATCACACGCCCGCCTAATCGCCAATCGTTTTCGTTTTCAATAACATTGAGCGCAATTTCGTCGTAGGATTTCCAAAAGGGATCGTCTTTCTTTTCAGATATTTCCGCCCGATAAGCAAGACCGCAAAGTCCGACGCGCAAAGTCATTTGTTCCAAAACCGGGGTACCGATCTCGGTCAGATTTTGCAGTTGAAACAAGACTTCCGTCTCCGAATCTTCGATAAAACCGTGAATTACGGCTTCACCGTCTTCATTTGATTCCGTCAAGATCCACGGCGAAATTATCTGTTCGTAACGGGCGCGAAACGCCGGACGGCAATCGGCATAAACGACCTCGCCTTTGCCCGATTCGTAAAAAAGCGTCCAGACCTCAAGACCGGCGCCGAACTTTAAACAGCGTCCGTGCAAAACGCCGCCCTTGCGCTGGAGGATCGAAACCTCACCGCGCTTGCCGACATCTTCCGCCAAATCGTTAAAGGCGGTTTCGTTTGCAATTTCCAGACCGATTGCGTCAAAAGCTATTTCCATCAATTACAACTTGCGATCTTTATTCGCTTTCCCGCCGGATTGTTTTTTGTCGGCGGGCAAATCGCTCAGGCTAAATTCATATTCATCGCCCGAAAAATTCCCGCTGCGGACCATTTCCGTGAAGAGATCCACGTCATAATCAGCCTCTCGCGACATTTTCTGGCGAATCTCCAATAACACTTCTAAAAATTTAGGACGTCGATACATTACTTCTTTCATTGTTATTCGTCAATCGAAGATAATCAAGTTCGAAGCTGAAAGTTTCAGATTTCGATTTCAAGAATCAGATCTTCGAGTTCGGCTTCAAATTCCGAGTTCCGGAATTTTGTCTTAATCTGCAACTTTGGATGCTTAAAAAACTCAACAATCAGCTGTGAACTAAAAATTCGGGCGTGATGATGACCGGCGAAAAAAATCCGGCTGCGGTATTAAAAAGTTTGATTCGCGCCTGTTTGCGGACATTTGCCAAATGCCCGAAATTCCAGGTGACGATGTAATCAATTTTATAAAACGAAGCAATCGCCACGTGAATCGCATCGGCAATAAATTTACGATGAAAAATACCGCGCGAAATATAACCTTCGGCTAAAATTGCGACTTCTTCGACAAGTTCGAGATTTTCGAGCGGTTTGATTAATTTGAGATAGCCGGTCCGGTGCGGTTCGGCAACGCGCTCCAGCTCGCGTTTGACCAAAATAGAACTGAATGCCTGATATTCCGAGAGTTCGTGTTCCCACCAGCGAATCGTCAGGTCACGCCGAAAAGGCTCACCGTTGTCCAAGTAAGCACCGACAACCGAGGTTTCCAGATATAAACTTAATTTCATTCTTTAAGTTTCGGGTTTCAAGTTGTAAGTTTCAAGTTGAGAATGTCTTCTAACCGAAAACCTGGAGTTTGAAACCCGGAGCTTATTTTTTTAACGGCGTAAAAATCACTTTTGAATTTTTGAAATCAAATGTCAGCCGATAATTCTTCAGAAAATTTCCGCCTAAGATTCCCGCCTGCCGAAAGCCGGAAGCCTCGTTGATAATGTCGAGATTAAGAGCGATCGCCATAATGCTTTCGCGTGAATTACTGCCGAATGTAACTCGCGGAAGCAAAAATGAAGGCACGTCTTCCGTCACGCCTGCCGCGCCGACGACCCGCATTTTTTCAAGCTGAATAAAGCGGCTGATTCCCGAAGTATTCGCGATCTCGGCGGAAATCACTGAAATGCTCGCGCCTGTATCAACAATAAAATTGAGCGAACTCTCCACGCCTTCAAGCTGCACCTCGCCGCTTAAAAATCCGCTTGAGGTCAGCCGGAGCGGCAAAAACAAGCTTTCGTTTTTGACGATATTCTGCTCATCGGCAATATCTTTTCTGATCAGCGAAAAAGTCTGACTGCCGTAATCGATCGTCGTCAAAAATTTTGAGATCAACGAAAGTCCGATATAGCCGTCAATTTTTTCATCGTTTGAATGAAACTCACGGATATAAACCGGAACATCTTTGATTTGCACATCACCGATGTTGACTGATTTCAAGAAACCGTAAACGATTTCAAATTTACCGTCGCCGCCGATCGCCCGCGCCAAACCGCCGCGGGTGATCGGTTTGATTTTCAATCTTTCGGATGTTTCCCGCGAGATCACTGAAATTCCCGAACCCGTGTCTAAAACGAACCTCAGCGGTTGTTCATTTTTGTTGACCTTCAGCGTGATGACCGGACGATCTCGGAGCAGTTCAAATGAAACCACCGTCCGTTCGTTGCCGTCCAAACGATAAAGCGCGCGTTTCCCGCCCAAATATCGAAGAAAATTGATAAGTCCTTTGATCCGGTCACGTCTTTCGTTATCGGTCTGCGGCGAAACCTGCAAAAATCTGTAATAGGCATCCGCCGCTTCTTTATATTTTTCAGCCCGTGACGAAACCTGTGCCAACGCGAAAACAAAGTCTGGCTCATCGCCGTCAAAATAAACCGCCGTTTTTAAATTATCGATCGAATCGAAAATGCGGTTTTCGTAAAAATCCAACATTCCGAGTCCAGCCCACGCCAACGATTCTTTTCTGTTTAATGTCAGCGCCGTGATCAAAATTCTGTTGGCTTCGACAAAATTGCCCGCGCTCAACAGCGTCGCGCCTAAAACCGCATAGGCATACGAATTCTTGGGTTCGGCTTTGGCGATCTCAAACGATAAATTGTAGGCTTCGAGCAAATGCTTTTGTTTAAGCAGCAGGTAGGCAAGTTTTAGTTTGGCGGTTGAATGCTGCGGATTACGCTCAATTATTTGCCGCAAAATCTTTTCGGCTTCCGCCGTATCTCCTTTTTTGGCTAGTTTATCCGCCTGCTTGATTTGTTGGCGCGTGTCCTCTTCAATTTGCTGAACGTCGTCATTTGCCAAACTAAAAGAGGGCAAACTGATAACGAACAAAACAGTTATCGCGAAAAGCGCAAAATGCTTTGTTTGGAAAGGAAACCGAAAAACGCCTTTATCAAGAATTCTAAATTTCATAATTTACAACTCCTTTCCTTAAATTTTTAGTTTTTATTTAAGAATTTCGCCGGTTTTCATTGACCAAATGACCAAATCCAACTCGTCGAAGTCAATCTTGGACAGCAACGCTAAGTTTTTCAACTTATTTTCAACCGTTAGATACCGCAAACGCGTATTTGGTGGCTTCGGGTCGTCAATTATTTTCAGTTCCGCTAAACTTCGTAAAATATGCTTATCCAAAATGGCGTAACCTTTCAGCCCGATATTCCGCAAAAAATGGCTCGCTTCCTTGTAGCCCAAACCTTTGACGCGCTTTTCCTTGACCAGCCAGTCGCGCCG
>JBBQOA010000087.1:0-11166 GCA_038330465.1 Pyrinomonadales bacterium | reverse complement strand
CGCGGTCGTGACCGCTCGCGCTGCTGACAAAAATTTCTGCGTCTAAAGCCAGAAACCAAGCCGTCATATCGCCGATCGGCGAAGCGTTGACAAAATTGCCCGCGAGCGTTGCCATATTGCGGATCGGCGTTGATGAAACGAGCTTTAAATGTCGGTAAAGACGCGGAAAAAGTCGGTTGAATATCTCGGATTCGAGCAGATCGGTAACGACCGTTGACGCGCCCGTTTCGATGAATTCTTTCGTTTCCGTGATGAATCTCAAATTTGAATCATCGAACAGACTTTCCGCGTCCGAATAAACCATTTCGGCGGGCTTTTGGACATAAAGATCGGTACCGCCCGACATGAAGGATTTTGGATTTTGGATTGCGGAATCTGAAATTTGTAATTTGTAATTTGTAATTTCCAACAGTCTTTCGCTGATCCGCGCAAATGAATCGGGGACAATGCCTTTCTCGATCGCGAAATCGATTCGCGTTTGACCGTTCTTTTCGTTCAAAACCCGCGTCAAACTTTCCGCCGCGCGTTCGATCGATTTGTAACCCGTGCAGCGGCAAATGTTTCCGTCGATCGCGGAAACGGCTGAATCGAGGGTTTTCGGCGTCTCGTCCAAACAATAATTGGTCAGCGACATCACGAAACCGACCGTGCAGAAACCGCATTGCGTGCCGCTTTGTTCGACCATCGTGCTTTGCACTTCGGTCAATTCGCCGTCCGCCTTGTTGATGCCTTCGATCGTCACGAGATGTTTGCCCCGCGCATTCGCCAGCGGCATCAGACACGAAGTTTGCGTGCGGTATCTGACCGCATCAGGTGTTAATTCACCGACGAGGATCGTGCACGCGCCGCAATCGCCTTCGCGGCAGCCGATCTTCGTGCCTTTGAGATTCTTGTGATAACGCACAAAATCGAGAACGGTCGAGCCCTGCGGCAGATCGGTTTCGATCGATTGATTGTTCAAAATAAATTTAATCATTTGTAAATAACGAATAACGGATAACTGAAAAATAAATTATTCGTTATCCGCTATCAACTATCCGTTATATTAATATTTCCGAATCAAAATCACGCCGACCGTAATTAACGACGCGCCGACGACGCGCATCAAATTGATCGGTTTTTCCGGCACTCCGAGCCAACCGAAATGATCGATCAAAAGCGTCACGAGCATTTGCCCGCTGATCGCTAAAGAAAACGCCAGCGCAACGCCGATGCGCGGGACGACCGTTGCCATTACCGCGACAAAAAAAGCTCCCAGAAAACCGCCGATCCACGCGATCAGCGGCGCGTCTTTAGCTTGTGCCAAACTGCTCAAGGGCACGCCCGTCAAAAGCATATAAACAAAGAGTGCGACCGTCCCGACGAGAAATGAAATAAACGCCGCCGTGATCGGACTGCCCGCATAACCCGCGAGCTTGCTGTTGACGGTCGCCTGCGTCGGCATCGCCATTCCCGCGAGCAGAGCGAGAAAGATAAAAAAATAATTGTTGAAAAATGAAGTCATTCGATTTGTTTATCCGCGCTAATTTCGGTTCAAGATTCCCAAAAAAGATTCGCCCAAAACCGCAAAGCCGATCCACAGTATCAAAGATTTTAGATTACACGGCATTTAAGTTTCAAGAAGTTTTTAATATTCGGTTTTATCGGTTTTACTTGCCCAACATTCAAAGACCGTCAAGCCTTCTTGACGCAGAAAATTGATGCTTTCAATGCGCCGTTCAGCGATCGGCAGCGCGATTTCGTCGTAGATCAAACGGTCGTCAAAACCGACGCTCGCCGCATCTTCGCGCGTGCAGGCGAAAAACATCTTCGCGGGGCGCGCCCAGTAGATCGCGCCGAGACACATCGGGCACGGCTCGCACGAAGTATAAATTATACAACCGTCAAGCTGAAAATCATTGAGGGTTTGACACGCCGCGCGGATCGCGACGACTTCGGCGTGCGCCGTCGGGTCGTTCGTCGAAGTGACGCGGTTGCAGCCTTCGCCGATGATCTTGCCGTCTTTCACGACGATCGCGCCGAATGGTCCGCCCGCACCTGCATCGATTCCTTTTTGCGCGAGGTCGATCGCGCGGCGCATAAATTCCTTATTCTGTTCGGTCATTTATTGTTTCGGTTTTACCTTGATCTCAAAGAGTTTTTTCCAGTTTTTGCCGGTCACGAAGATGCGGTCGGTCGCTTCGTCGTAGGCGATGCCGTTGAGCGTGTTTTCGCTTCGGTCGTCGTTGTTGACATCGTCTTCGGGCGAGATTCCGGCAAGATCGATCCAGCCGAGCAACTTGCCGTCCCGCGGATCGATCCGCGCGATATAATCGGGTTTACCCAAAATTCGCGGTTCTTCCGAGTGCCAGACGTTTGCCCAGATCTCGCCTTTGATATATTCGAGCTCGTTGATCTGCATCAAAGGCTTTCCGTCTTCGCGAAAGACCGAGATCATCCGCGTGGGCTGAAAAGTTTCGGGATCCATAAACTGGATGACGTGCGTGCGGTTCGTCATGATCAGATCTTTGCCGTCGGTCGTCATTCCCCAACCTTCGCCCTGATATTTTAATTCGCGGATCAATTTGAAATCTTTTGCATCAAAGACGCGGCAGACGCCTTCCTGCCACGTCAATTGATAAATATAACCGTTAATGAACGAAATGCCTTCGCCGAAGCTGTCTTTCGGCAGATCGAATTTCTGCAAGACCTTGCCGGTTTCCAGCTCGACCTTGCGAAGACTCGATTTGCCTTCTTCGCCGGTGCTTTCATACAAAAAGCCGTCCTTGTAAAAAAGTCCCTCGGTAAAAGCCGCCGGATCGTGTTTGTAGGTCTTGACGATCTCGTAGGTGTAGACCGGCACGCTGCCGCTTTTGACGGTCGTGTTCGTGTTGCTCGCGTTTGTGTTGCCGGTATTCACGGGTTTGGTTGAATTGTTCGACGTGCCGTTGCAGGTCGAAAACAAAAAGACGAAAAAGATCAAAATATAAAGACGCATAATGTTTTACTTGATAATGGATAATTGATAAACGATAATCAATTCATTTTATTATCCATTATCCGTTATCAATTAACCGTTATCAATTATTTCTTCAAAGCTTTATCGAGCGCTTCGCGAAAGCCGTCGGCGGTAATGACGCGCACTTTGATGCCGTTGACAAAGATCGTCGGCGTTCCCGTAATGCCGTAGCTCTGACCGTCAGCGAGATCTTTGCGAACGGCTTCGGCGGTTCTTTCGCTTTGCAAGTCTAACTCAAATTGCTGCGGATTCAAACCCAATTCAGCCGCGTATTTCTTGAGCGACGCCAAATCCAACGCGTCTTGATTGCGGTAAAGCACTTCGGCATATTCAAAGAATTTGCCCTGCGCGCGCGCGGCATTCGCCGCGACCGCCGCCTGAAAAGCATTCTCGTGAATCGAGACGAGCGGATAATTGCGCAGCACAAAACGAATCTTGTCGCCGTATTCCGCGAGAACCGTTTGAAGGATCGGATGTGTCGCCGCGCAGTGTGAACATTCAAAATCCGAAAACATCACGACCGTCACGGGCGCGGTCGCGCTGCCTTTGAAAGCGGCGTTCGCGGTCGAAATGTTTTGGACGATCGGAACAGGTTCTTTTAGGAGGATCTGTGTTTTGTATTTGGTAAAAAGCCGCGAACGCAGATCGGTTTCAAGGCGCTGCCGCTCTGTTTCGGTGTAATCGCGCAGCTTGTCGGTGATTTCGCGGGCGATCAGATCGCTCATATCGAGATTTTGCGACTTCGCTTCAACCGAAATGAGCGCGTTGTAGAGCAATTCGTTGAGCGCGAATTTGACCGCGTCAAAAACCTTCGCTTTTGTTTCGTAGAGCGCGATCCGGTTCTTTGTTTCAAATTCCTGCGCGGAGATCGTTTTCGTGCCGACGGTCGCGACAATATCGGTCGGTCGTAAACTGAGCGCGTTGATGTCTTTGCCGGCGGCGATCTTGTATTTCAGCTTTAGCGTAGCGAAAAAATCGCCGACCGCTTTTTGTTCGGGTTCCTGCCGGAGAAAGGCGACGATCTGCGGATGCACTTCGGCAAGCGTTTTATCGCCGATCGATTCACGGTTGGCGTCGTAAACGGCTTGCACATCTTTTTCCGGCGGCGCGGGAACTTTGGCTTTGATCTGCCGGAGAAGCTGTTCAGACGTCAAACCTTTGGTTTTGGCTTCGGTTTCAAAGAGCAATTCGGCAGTTTGCTGTTCGAGCAAGGCGGTGCGCGTCTCGGCGACGGTTTTCGAGAGATTTCCGTAAGCTTCGGCGATTTCGGGCGGCAGATCTTTGACCATAAATTTTTGCCCATTCGCAATCGCTAAAACCTGTTCGGGCGTTTGGGCGGCGAGCAAGTGCGAAAAGATGATCAAATAAAGACAAGTTACGATAATTTTCATATTACAAATAAGCACACTAAAATTTAACTAATGTTACGCAATTGTAGATTTTAACCCGTGAAACAGGTGATAGCATAAAGCCTCGTGCGTGAGCGCGAGGATTATAACAACAAATGATCAGAGCGATCGAAGATTGCGACAGTTGTTCGCATTCAAAGTTCTGGCGCCCTTTTTAAATGGCTTGTTTCGACTGTGCGATTCGTCCTCGCGCTGACGCACGAGGCTTTATGCTATCGCCATTTTCAATGGCTGAAAAAAAATGCGTAACATCAGATTTAAGTATTCGAATTCAACTTTGTCAGTTAAACCGGAAAACATATCCACGCTTTTTTACCGATGCGTTTCCGACTTTTTTTCAAAGTTTATCAAATTTCGCGGAACTCTGACGGCTTCCGCTTCGGACGGTGCGCCGAAGATCTGCGGGTGAAAGATCTTCGCAAGAATTTCAACACCATCGACGACGCGCGGCGCGGGGCGCGAAAAATAAGCCGACGCGTCGAGCGCCCAGACCTCACCGTTTTTGATCGCCGCCAATTCGCGCCAACTTGCCGGGAAAACCGTTTTTTCCAATTGCCGCAAAATATCCGAAGTATAATAACCGCACGGGATCAAGACGATTGTCTCAGGTTTTGATTCGCAGATCGCTTGATAAGTTGTCGTCACCGATTTCTCGCCCGCTTTGCCCAACAGACAATTGCCGCCCGCGAGCGTGACCTGTTCGGGCGTCCAATGTCCGGGCGCAAACGGCGGTTCGAGCCATTCGAGCATAAACGTTCCCGGCTTTTCGATCACGGATTGCGGATCAAATTCCGCAATCCGTGATTGAATATTGTTCAGACGGTTTTGTAAACCTTCGACGACCTCGGCGGCTTTTTCGGAAACGCCGCAAAGATCGCCGATAAGTCTGATGTTATCAAAAATATCGGCGATCGTATTCGGTTCGAGCGAGACGACCTGCGCGTTCGCCGTATACATTCGCGCCGCTTTTTCGACCCGTTGATACGAAACGGCGCAGACCTCGCAGAGTTCCTGCGTGATGATCAGATCGGGCGCGAGCGATTTGAGAAGTTCTTCGTCGAGATCGTAGATCGAACCGTGTCCGTCGAGCTGCCGCCGGACGGCGTGATCGATCTCTTTGCTCGACATTGTTTCGTGCGAGATGCGGCTCGCCGTCAGCGCCGGTCGATCGGTGATCGAAGCCGGAAAATCGCATTCGTGCGTGATGCCGACGAGATTTTCTTCCAAACCGAGCGCGCAAACGATCTCGGTTGCCGAGGGTAAAAGCGAAATAATTTTCATAAACATTCAAATTTACCGCAATTTTGCGCCGCGAGTCGAGAGTCGAGAGTCAAAATTAAAGGAAATTGCCGTCTTTCGGCTCTCGACTCGCGGCTTTCTTTGATAAAATTAAACTGAGGTTAAAGAATGTCTGAGATAAGATTTACGGGAACGGTTGATCATTTGGCGGTCAAGACGGAAGATCTGGAAAGATCCGTCGAAGAATACAAACGGCTCGGCTTTACGGTCGAAACTATCTTTGAAGATTGGGCGATGATGCGTGACGCGAAAGGTTTCGGCATCGCGCTGCTGCCGCCCGAATCAAAACATCCGCCGCATATCGGCTTAAAGGTCGAAACGATCGAAGAACTCGAACAAGCGGCAAAAAAAGAAGGTCGTCCGATCAAACCGCACCGCGACGGAACTTCGTCGTTCTATACAAAGGGAATTGACGGCAACATCGTCGAATTGATCTATTATCCCGAGAAATAACCGCGACTGTTTCTGATAATGACTTATGAAACTTCCGCGTGAATTTTATCTGCGCGACGATACTCTGCAAATCGCGCAGGATTTGATCGGTAAATTATTGGTTGTTCCAAACAAAAAAGGCGCAAGGGTTTCGGGAATGATCGTCGAAACCGAGGCTTACTTGGGCGCGCTCGATAAAGCCGCGCATTCTTTTAATAATCGACGAACGCCGCGCAACGAAATTACTTACGAGATCGGCGGACACGCTTACGTCTTTTTTATCTACGGAATGTATTATCAGTTCAATGTCGTCTGTGGTGCGCGCAATTCGCCGCAT
The DNA here is from genome assembly GCA_038330465.1 of Pyrinomonadales bacterium. Taxonomy (GTDB): domain Bacteria; phylum Acidobacteriota; class Blastocatellia; order Pyrinomonadales; family Pyrinomonadaceae; genus JAFDVJ01. The sequence goes on along the minus strand of JBBQOA010000087.1, from coordinate 4,691 downwards.
GCGGTTTTGATTCGCGCGCTCGAACCCGTCGAAGGCGTCGAAGTGATGCGCGAAAGACGTTTAAAAAAGAATCCGAAAGCGAGGATGCCCGACAAAAATCTGACGTCGGGACCGGGAAAGCTTTGTTTGGCGTTGAATATCGAACGGGAATTGAACGGCGCGGATCTGCTTAAAAACAAGATCTGGCTGGAAGATCACAAGACATTTTCAAATGATGAACTAGAGATTGGAGTGCGCATCGGGATCGATTACGCCGAAGAGTTTGCCGCAAAGCCGTGGAGATTTTGGTTGAAAAATAACGGGTTTGTCAGTCGAAAATAGATCAATGCGACAGATAACTCTTAAGAATCGGTTCGAGCGTGTCAAAATCCAACGGCTTATTGATCAGATCGTTGCAGCCGGCGGCGATCGCCTTGTGATAATAATTCTTTCCGAAAGCCGTCACCGCAATGATCGGAATGTGCGAATCCGTCGCGAAATCTCTGATCGTGCGGGTCGCCGTTAATCCGTCCACAAAGGGAAGAGAAATATCCATCAGGATCAGATCGGGATGATATTGTTTGACGCGGTCGATCGCTTCAATGCCGTCAGCCGCTTCGATTACCTTATAACCGTAACTTTCAAGCAGGATCTTCATGAATTCTCGTGTATCTTCATAATCTTCAACAATTAAAACAGTCTTTATCATACAATTCCTATTGGTGAACTAAAGTAATGCAAAATTAGTTCCCTTTCTGTTGAAGTGCAAATTGAGTGCCAAAAGATAAATTTCAGCGATAATAGACAAAACTGCGATAGTTGATCGTGACCGGAACGTAGAATGATTTGTCGCCGACGGTTTGCCATTCGGAAAGGATTCTCCGCGTCCAATTTCCTTTTTCGTAAAATTCTTCGTAGGTGTAAATAGCTTTATAATCAAAGGCTTTCGGCAGGCGAGATTGAATGACCGACGCCGTCAGATTGCCTTTTTCGTCAAAGGTTTGCAAGGTCTTTGAAACCAGTTCGCCGGCAGCATTAAAATTTTGCGCTGCCGCTCGGTTTTTATCGTAAACGGTCAGTGTGCGGGAACTTAATTCGCCGTCGAAGCCGTAATATTTCGATTCATTGACGCGCCCTTGTTTGTCATAAAAGTATTTGATTTTTACATCAAATTGCCGGTTCGACGGCTTTTCCGGAGTTTTCGAGGGCGCGCTGTACGGATACCGGATCGTTCCGAATTTGGCGACTAAAGCTCTGCCGATAAAACCGTAAAGCGCGATCTTAACCGGATTTCCGCGTTTGTCGTAGCGAATTTCCCTGTTCAGAAAACCGTTTTGGTTGTAAAAATATTCGGCGGAAAACAGCCGTCCTTGCTGAAAGGCGTCGCCCGACAGGTCTTCGTTTTCCTCAGTGACGGTTTTGACCTTGCCTTTTAAGTTCGCCGTTTCAAGATCGGATTTCGGAGTTTTGACGGCGGGCATTTGCGGCAGCGGTTTCGGTGTGTTTGCGGCGATCTTTTTGAGCATCAACGCTCTGCCGTCGATCAGCTTGAAAGAATCAAGAATCTGCAAAGCCTTTGCCACGTCATTTAAATCGCTGACGATCGCTTGAATCGAATATTCGCGCCGTTCGACCTGAAAATTTCGCACGATCATCGCGCCCGTGCCGAGCGCTGCCCGAATTTCCACGCCCGAATTTGCGCCGAGCGCGAAAGGCTTTTCGGAAATTATCTTTCCCACATATTTATCGATGGTTTCACGCACTCTTTCGTTATTAAGGCGCAAGCCTTTGACTTTTTCCGCCGCCGAAGTGTTTCCCGCCGCGTCCAACGGGTCAAGATAAAGCGCGGTATAGACGACCTTTTCCGCTTCCCACGCGTAGATCATTCCCGTGCCTTGGTCGGGCGCCTCGTCGTTTCGCAAACCGCGCGTCAAATACGGAGTTTCGGCAAGCGCGATGCTGAAATTGCCGTAAATTGAAACAAATGCGGGCGGCGGCAGGGTAATTTGCGCGACGGAAAGTTTGACCGCGAGGATCAAAAATAAGGCATTGCAAGTGAATTTGAGAAATTGCATAAAAGAAATGAATTTTATCACAAAGAAATGTCGTTCTGAAAAAACAAATATGATTCGATAACCGCCCGAAGTTTGAATGAATTAAACAAATTCCTGTATCATAAAGACGCTATGAAAACTCTTTATCCTGAAATCCAACCGTTTGAATCGGGAATGCTCAAAGTTTCCGACATTCACGACATTTACTTTGAACGCTGCGGCAATCCGGAAGGCATTCCGGTCGTCTTTCTGCACGGCGGACCGGGCGGCGGTCTGATTCCGTTGTATCGACAGTATTTCGATCCGGCGATCTATCACATAATCCTCTTCGACCAGCGCGGTTCGGGCAATTCGACGCCGCACGCCGAACTTCGTGAAAACACGACGTGGGATTTGATCCACGACATCGAAACTTTGCGCGAAAAATTCAAGATCGATAAATGGTTCGTCTTCGGCGGTTCGTGGGGCAGCACGCTTTCGCTCGCATACGGTGTGACGCATCCCGACCGTTGTTTGGGTTTGATCCTGCGCGGTATCTTCCTGACGCGGCGCAAAGAGCTTCTGTGGTTCTATCAATACGGCGCGTCGGAGATCTTTCCCGATTTCTGGGAGCGTTACCGCGACGAGATCCCGTTTGAAGAGCGCGGCGATTTTATGACCGCTTATTACAATCGTCTGACAGGCGACGACGAAGCCGCGCAGCTTTCGGCGGCGCGCGCGTGGAGCGTCTGGGAAGGCTCGACCTCGAAACTGCATCCAAGCGCGGATTTGATGGAGCATTGGGAAGGCGCGCACGAAGCCTTATCTTTAGCGCGGATCGAATGTCATTACTTTATGAACAATTCGTTTTTCCCTTCGGAAAACTTTCTGATCGAAAACATCGATAAAATTCGCGACATTCCGACCGTCATCGTCCAGGGACGCTACGATGTCGTCTGTCCGATGACGAGCGCGTGGGATCTGCACCGCGCTTTTCCCGAAGCGGAATTCATCATCGTCGCAGACGCCGGACATTCGGTCAGCGAAAAAGGCATCACGTCGGCGCTCGTCGAAGCGATGGATAAATTCGCGAGATAAAAAAGGTTTTGGAAATATCCGAGATTGTCGATTGTCGTTTAAATTTCGAGGTCGTCCGCTGCGACTGCCCAAGACAGACGCCGGTCAAGAGCGGCGGCGTGAGGTTCTTTTATTCGGAAACTGCGCCGCAGATCCCGGTCATCATCAACTACAATAATCAGCCGGCGACGGTCGCGCAGGGCTGGGTTGACGGAAAATTGACGGCGAATCAGAAATAAAATTTGTAAATTTCACACATATTTTATCTCAATGGATGAAAGTTACAGCGCGTTGCGTTATGATAAAAGAACGCAGCGCGCAAACTTTTCCGATGTTCGCGCGTCTAAATTCAAGAGTTTGTTTTTCAGAGGAATAAAATTATGCCGCAAGGTTGGGAATGGATTATTATTGGTGGAGCTTTGTTTTTGTTGTTCGGTGCAAGTCGCCTGCCGCAATTAGCAAAGTCTTTGGGGCAATCGCGCAAAGCGTTCAAGGACGGAATGCGCGAAGCTGAAGAAGAGGCGGAAATAGAAGAAAAGCAGCGACAGCTTAATCCGAAGGTTGCCGCGCCGCAGATTTCGGCGATGAGCGACGAGGATCTGATGGCGGAAATGCGCCGCCGCGCCGAAGTCAAACAATCGTGAACTTTTCGCGAAGTTATTTTTTAACAAAATAGACGGCAAATCTTTTTGCGAAGGTTTGCCGTCTATTCAATTGTCTTGATGAATTCGGCAAGCAGCGAATAACGCCGGTAAAGCGGCGTAACCCGCGACGTTCCGAAACCTTTCTGTTCGAGTTTCTTAAGAAAGGGAATCAGTTCCGCCGGATATTGAACGTGAAATTGCCGGAGCCAGCCCTTTAACATCCGCTGAAACCAGCGCGGCAGATCTTTCTGATCGTAAAAATCGACGATGTATAAACTTTTTCCCGGCTTGAGATTGGCGAGCGAGTTTTCGATCGATTCCCGCCACGGCGGAATGATCGAGACGGCGTAGCTGAAAAAACACGCGTCAAATTTTTCATTTAAGTTAAAGGTTTTATCAAATGTGAAATCGTCCGCCACAGCGGTTTTGAGCGTGATGTTTTTGATGTTTCGGGCGTCAATTTTGGTTTGCGCCGTTTTGAGCATTTCGGCGGAAGCGTCGAGTCCGAAAAAGTTTGTTTGCGGATATTTGTTTGCCAAAATGATCAGATTACGCGCCGTTCCGCAACCGATCTCGAGAATGTTTTCGCCGCCGGAAATCTTCATCTCACGAATCAGGCGATCGCGCCCGAGTAGATAATATTTGCGCGTCAGGTCGTAGAAATATCGCTGATGACGATACATCTTGTCCATTTTCTCGAAAGCATCAGTCATAAATTATTTTGCAGATTTTGCTGTGTATTCGTGCAGAGATTCTCTGGCATTTTGGCGAATTTTGTTTTGCACAAAAGATGACCAACCGAGCAAAACGCCGGAAATTCCCAAAGACTGCTTTGACCATTTCCAGATGTCGAAAGTGTCCGTGTGGCGAAAGATTTTTCCGTTCTTGAATTCAAATTCAGCGTGAATTTTATTGAAAACTTTTCTTCCGGTTTTGCTGAAAAGATAATCTGCCGTCC
>JBBQOA010000086.1:0-11187 GCA_038330465.1 Pyrinomonadales bacterium | reverse complement strand
CTATTGCCGCCGACACCGGGCAATTGGCAGGAATTATTCACGGGTCCGTATCCGGGTTTTGCCGTATTCACAAATTACCCGGGCGTAACGCCGTTTGCGCTGACAAACAGCAGGCAATTTCTACCTGCGCCGCCGCCCGCTCTGTCGAGCGCGGAATATGCCGCCGCGCTTAATGAGGTCAAACAACTCGGCGCAGTCAACAGCACGTTACGTACTGCCGATCAAACTTTGACGGCATTTCTGTGGGCAAATCCGCCGGTCAGTGATGCTCTGATATTTAATGTCGCCAGCACGACGGCACTCGCCCGCAATAATTCGACCGTCGAAAACGCCCGTCTGTTCGCACTGCTTTATATGGCGTATCACGACGCGCTGGAAACAACCTTTACAAGCCAATATACATACGGTTTCTGGCGACCTGTCACGGCGATTCGACGCGCCGACGAAGACGGCAATCCCGACACGACGGCTGACCCGAATTGGGAATCGCTGCTTGGTCCGCAGGGAACGCCGCCGCATCCGTCTTACGCCTCAAACGCTTCGTCGGCGAGTTCCTCAGCCGCCACCATTTACTCGCTCTTTTACGGGCGCGACGACGTTCAATTTCAAATAAATTTCGGCGGCACTCCGAACGTAATTCGTAATTATCGCAGCTTTTCCGCGCTGACCAACGAAATTGCCAGAAGCCGCGTCTTCGGCGGAGTGCATTTTCCAACCGATACCGCCGCCGGACAATCGGCAGGGCGCAGCGTAGCAAATTATGTGTTTCTTAACTATCTAACACCGCGCCGCTGCAATTTGGAATAAAACTCACGGCTCATTTCGAGTTGAAAAGCATTACAATGAAATCGGGATGCTTTTCAACTCAGCCGCGCCAAAGATAAATCACTTCCGGCAAATTAGAACGGCGACGGCAAATCCAGCGTTGTCGGCAAACTGTTTGAGATTGCCCTTGATAAAGACGTGCGTATTATTAATCGAACGATCATCTTTGAGCCACGCCGACCATTTTTTGAGGTTGTCAAAAATCCGTTCGATCAACGTGTCTAATGCTTCTGCGTGGCGCGGTTCGAGCAAACGAAGTTCGGTATCATTATCAACTTTGCAACAAAACATCGCCGTTACCGCTCAATACTCCGTAAAAGAAATCAAAGAATCAAGAAACTTAATTTAAAGAGTACTCAATCACTTTCAAACAATCACTTTAACCCGATACGCTTGATGACCTCTTTAAATCGCGGGTCTGAACGCAGAAAGTCATAGCGCGGATCAATCGTCATCGAAATCTTTCCCCAGCTGCGTTCGTCAGAACTGAAAACCTTTTCCATATAGAAAATCGCTTGTTCTTTGTCGCCGAGTTCAGCAAAGAAAACCATCAACTCCCAAGAAATATCTTTACCTTTTTTTTCATTTTCTTTTTCCTCTTTGATCTGTTGTTGAGTAATGCCCCGCCAGCCTGATTTGGCGTAGGTCTCTTTCCACATTGTAATCTTTTCGGGATTATCCGCTTTTATTTTCGGAGAACGCAAAAACCACTCGAAGGCTTTCTCATCATTGCCCTTCATTTGGTAAGACTTCATCAGCCATCTGTAAGATCTTTTAAGACTGGGATCCATTTCAATTGTTCGTTCTAATTGGACAATAGCTTCGTCGTAGCGGCGGGCAAAATATAAGATCATTCCGTAAATACTTTGATTCAAAACGGATGCTGGTTCGAGGTCAATGGCGGTTTTGATTTCCGCGATTGATTCGTCAAAACGCCCCATCGAATTGAGATAAAGCGCATACATCCGATGAGCATTCGATGAATTCGGATCCAGTTCAATACCTTTTTTCATTTCGACTTCTGCTCCGGCAAAGTCCCATTCGTAATTCATCTTCATTTCACCGACGTAGGAATGCGCTTCCGACAGATTTTCATCAATCGCCAGTGCTTTTTCGACCGCCGCTTTCGCTTTGAGATATTCATCGTGCGTATCGATGCCCTTGAAAATAGCTACGGCATTATGAGCGTTGGCAAGTCCGGCGTAAGCAAGCGCATAATTCGGGTCGAGTTCGATCGCTTTCTCGAAATACTCGATCGCTTTTGCCTCATCTTTCTGACTTCGTTTATCCGCCAAAGCCGTGCCTTGCAAATAAAGCCGATACGCTTCTTCGTTCGTTGTGTAACGCTTTGCCGAAAAATTGTTTGATTTCCGGTTTAATGTTTTCAAGAGCGATTGCCCGATATTTGCCGCGACTGCCTCTTGTACCGCCAATTTGTTGGCATTTTCCCGCAAGTCTTTGAAAACTTCTTCAACCTGACCGCTCTGGACATTAATAAGTTGCGAAGTCACGAGAATTTTGCCGTCCGCGATCTGATAATTTGACGCGAGCACATAATCAACCTTTTGCTCGCGCCCGGCGACAGCTGCGTCTTGTTCAAGATCGGCGTAGCGGCGCGTTGCGCTCAAAGGTCGGACGACCAGATTTTTCGCCGAACTGAGTTTGAAAATCAAAGCATCGGCGATGCCGAATTCATAAATCGGTTCGCGATTTTCCGCCGTTAGCGGTTTCAACGGCAAAACGGCGATTGATTTGACATCGTTCGGATTGAAGGAAAAGCCGGATTGAAAATTGAAGGACAATGAAAGGATCAGAAAAACCGCGCTCATAAAACCGACGGTGAAAAGAACGATCCGCGCCGTCTGTTTGGGCTTGGAGACAAGCGGAGCAATTGTTTGATCGGTTACGGAAGGCGGAGTTTGAACTTCGGTTTCAGAAAATTTTTCGTCAATGGTTGAAGGATCTTGCTTACCGTTTTCGGATCGTCGGGCGGCTGGTTCGCGAATCTCGCTGACTTTGGCGACAAAGCGATAACCTTTCTTCGCGACCGTTTCGATAAATTTATTGCCGTTTTCGTCCTCGCCCAGAGTTTTGCGGAGCGTGTGAACGACTCGCGCCACATTCGCTTCTTCGACAAACGAATCCGACCAGACAAGCCGCAGAAGTTCGTCCTTTTCAACCAGATGCCCGCTGCGTTCGACCAGCACGGCAAGCACATCGAAAGCCTTCGGCGTGAGCGAAACCGGCATATTGTGATGAAGTAATTGACGTTCCGCGACATCAAGCCGGAACGCCTTAAAGCGATAAAAATGTTTCTCTTCAGCGTTCATTTCGAACTCCGAGAAATTTAGGAGAAAACTAGGAAAATTTTCCAAAGACATCTGTGACCTCCGACCGTTATTGTAAGTAGCTGCACAGTGCAAAACGTCAGTTGTCTGAAGGCTTCGGGTAATTAAGCTAAATAACCCCTGCATTATACAGCCGACGCATTTATTAGGCAATAAAAATATCATTGAATCTCGGTTTATGCGGCTTTTAGCAAAATAAAATATTAAGTCTATTTTAGCAAAACTCGAAACCGTCGAAATAGCAGTCGCAAGATATTTATGAAGGGTTTTCCCAAAATGTCGCGCTGATATAAATGGGCAAAAACTTTCAAGATGAGATTAAGGACAAACATTTTTTCGCGGTTGCTGCTGCGTAGGGAATTAAGGGAGGAAATATGTCTGAAAAAGTTGATTTAAGAAGATTTGTTTTAGTTTGTAACTTTGTAGCACCCGTGCTTTTAGGAGCAGCAGGTGGAGAACTTATTTATAAGTTTCGTGACCCGCTAAGGAGGCGTTGATCCTAGTCCGGTAATTTCGCCGACAACAAGAACACTTTTAATTGGGCTTTGTATTCGTGAATTAGCAACAACACTGATTGACAAAAAATCAGCTGAGCAAATTACTGACTTATCTAACCATGTAATTCGGGAAGCCACAAAATAAAAAGGAGAAAAACTATGAGAATAACAATAATCAAGATAAGCCTAATAGTTGCATTTGTACTATTAGTCGTAGTTCCACAGGTATCAGTTGCTCAATCTTGTTTACCGTATCTAACAAAACAGGATTATTATAATTATGGAATCCAACTCGTGACATTGAACAAGAATGGGGTTGCAAGCTCATCATCTTTTGAAGTTTCCTACAAAGAAGGAATAAAAATACGTCCAATCGGATTTCGTCCCGCGCAGTGGTCAACCAATAATTATTTTGAACCCAAAGATGCTGCCAAACAACTCTTTAGCGATCGTACTAGCGGAGGATTTGATAAAGCAAAATCGCAGCCATTCGATATTACTCAAGCTGACCTTATAAATGTTGTTATCACTGTAGAGGCATCTCCTCAAGTGACTGTAACGCTTCGCACTTGGGGTAACACAAAAGTAGTTTTCCGCGGAACATGTTCTTCCGGGGGTGTTATACATGGCTCAACACCAGATGTGGATTATCTCCTGTTTTTGACTAAATCTCCAGTGGTTCGTTGACAATCGCTTTGTCGAGAGTTCACGCAGAAATTTTGATTTATAAATCAGCAAATTAATTAATTCCTCAAGATGTTGAACATCCGAATCTGCTAATTACGCCGGCGATGGCAAAACAGATGCGGCGGTCGATTGTGGCGGCACTTGGTGGATTTTGCAAAGCGCGAGCGGAATCGCGATCGAGCAGTTCGGCGTGGCGAACGACAAACCGGTTCCGGCGGCTTTTGCACCCTGAACCGAATAAACTCTCACGACTTACCCATTCAGTCTTTATGACTGAAACCAACCGCTTCGGGTTGTGGCACAGGAAGCCTACCTCCGACTCGAAGCGGATCAAACAAAAATGGCGGGCTTCAATTTTGGAAAATCGAAATGGAGAAAATTAAAATGAAAAGCAAGCAACAATTAAAAAAATATCTATTACCAGTTTTCGGACTGATCTGCATCGGTTTCGCTGTTGTCTTTCTAAACTCGATTGCACTTGCACAGAAAAACAACTTGATAATGAACTCAAGCCTGACAAGTTTTTACGGGCAGACGTTTCCGTTGATTTTCAGACCGGCGGTCAGACCGGCGAACAATATCACCGTCAATGTTTTTGCGACGGGACTCAATGCGCCGCGCGGACTCAAATTCGGAGACGACGGGAAACTTTACGTTGCCGAAGGCGGACTTGGCGGGACTATTTCGACGGTCGGGCAATGCGCGCAAGTTCCCGCGCCGATCGGACCAGCATTAGGCGGAAACACGGCGCGGATTCTGCGCTTTAACCGGAATGGGATGCGTTCGATCGTCGCCGACAACCTGCCGTCGGCGGAAGCCGCGATCGGCGACCGATTCGGCGTCGCCGATGTCGCCTTTCTCAATGGGCAGCTTTACGCTTTGCTGACCGGCGGCGGCTGCTCGCACGGACATCCCGAAATTCCGAACGGCGTTTTACGCATCAATTCCAACGGCACTTATAGTGTCATCGCCGACATCAGCAATTTTTTGATGAACAACGAAACCGCCAATCCCGAACCGGATGATTTCGAGCCGGACGGCACGCCGTATAGTATGGTCGCCGTGAAAGGCGCGCTCTATGTCGTCGAAGCCAATCACGGTCAATTGCTGCGCATCGGAACGAACGGCAATATCAGGCGCATTATTGACGTTTCCGCGTCGCAAGGTCATATTGTCCCGACCGCCGTTGCGTTTGACGATAATTTTTATGTCGGCAACCTCGGAACATTTCCGCTTGCGGGCGGCACTTCGAAAATCCTCAAAATCAAACAGAACGGTAATTTTTCGGTTGCCGCCGAAGGCTTTACCGCCGTTTTGGGCGTCGCTTTTGATGACGACGAAAATTTATACGTTTTGGAAACGACGACGAATAATCCGTTTCCGACACCTGGCACCGGTCGCGTCGTCCGCGTCCGCCGCAACGGAACGCTTGAAGAGATCGTCACGGGTTTGACTTTTCCAACGGCGATGACCTTCGGACCGGACGGCAAACTCTATATTTCAAATAAGGGTTTCGGACCGCCGATTCCGGGATTCGGCGAGATCTTGCAGGTGGCAATGCCGCGCCATCACCGCGGCGATGACGATGATGATTAGCGCAAATAGTTTGACGGTGAAATCAAGTTTTGCGGTTTAAGGGCGGTTTCAAACCGCCTTTATTATGCATTGTTGAATGATTTACATTTTCTCAGCGATCTTTTGAACGCCGTCGATCAATCTTTCGATTTCATCGTTTGTCGTATAACAAGCGATTCCGGCGCGAACCAAACCGTCGCTGCTCAAGCCGAGTTTTTCGATGACCGTCATCGCGTAAAAATCGCCGTGTGACGTGAAAACTCCGCACGTCGCAAGTTTTTCCGAAACGGTTTGTGAATTTACATTTTTGACGGTGAAAGCGATGGTTGGTGTTCGTATTGCGTCGGGATTTTGCCCGAAAAGCGTTACGCCGTCAATTGCCGATAAACTTTCCCACAGAGTTTTGAATAAATCTTTCTTGCGGTTGTGAATTTCGGCGAAAGTATTTTGCAATTTTTCGCGGCGCGTTTCGCCGCCGGAAAGCGATGCGAGAAAATCGACCGCCGCCGCCGCGCCCGCGATCGATTCGTGGCTTTGCGTGCCAGTCTCGGCGCGTTCGGGCGCATGGTCGGGCGCAGGACGCAGTTTCGGAAAATCTATTTTTTCGAGAATTTCCTTGCGACCGTAAAGCACGCCGATGTGCGGACCGTAAAATTTATACGCCGAACACGCCAGAAAATCGCAGCCGAAATCCTTGACGTCAACGAGTTCGTGCGCCGCGTAATGAACCGCATCAACAAACGAAAGCGTGCCGTTCGCTTTTGCTAATTGACAGGCTTTTTTAACATCCGAGATCGTCCCGATCGCGTTTGATGCCGCGCCGATCGCGAGCAGTTTGGTCTTTGAATTTAAAAGATTTTCGAGTTCGGCGAATTCCAAAGTGCCGCTTTCAATATCCATCGGCACAACGCGAAACTTGACGCCGCGATCCTTTTCCAAGCTCCGCCACGTATCAACATTCGCGTGATGATCGAGTTCGGTCACGATTATTTCGTCGTCCGACGTGAAATTTCTTCCCAAAGCACGCGCCAGATGAAACGTCAGCGAAGTCATATTCTGCCCGAACGCGATTTCATCCGCCGAAGCGTTCAAAAAATCAGCCATCGCTTGCCGCGAATAATCAAGAATCTCGTCGGTTTCATTGCTTGTCGGGTAAGCCCAATGCGTGTTCGCGTTGTGATTAAAAAGATAATCGGTCATCGTTTCAACGACTTCGCGGGGAATTTGCGTTCCGCCCGGACCATCGAAATAAGCAACCGGAAAGCCGTTATGAACGCGGTTTAAAGCCGGAAATAAGGCGCGAATTTCTTCAACCGAAGCAGTTTTGTTTTGTGTCATAAAAGGTATTTTAAGAAAATTTTTTTATGTAAGAGCGAAACATCTTTTGCGTTGAGTTTCCTATTCAGAAAAACTCAATTGCTTTATTGATTCTTCAATCACTTCTATAACTTCTTCATTAGTTTCAACTTCAAGAACTTCCTTCAATTTAAGAAGTGATTTTTCGGAATATTCAGGATAAAATGCGGCAGCCTTTGCAACAGTTAAACGAACTTCTGATTCTTTATTTGTTATTTGTTCTAAAAGTGTTTCAAATCTTGGAGAAATCGCTTCTCGAACTGCACGAACATTTATCGCTTCTTGGTTCAATTCATTTTCGTGCTTATCAGCCTTTGAGTTAAATTGCTTTATAAACGGTTGATGCACCTGATAATAACCTTTACCGGAAGCAACGCTGGCAAGTAATGTGATTAGGTAATCTTTATTTTGAGTTGAGGGAGAATCAAGCAGTTCAAATAAAAAAGGAACTGCATAAGCGGTTGATGAATATATAGTTCCTTGATGCACAATATTACCAAACAACTCGTAATAAGCATTTTTACGAACCTTTGGGTCATCAGACTCTAAAGCAACCAATAAACCCGGTACATTTTCAGCACTACCGTAAGCGTGTTCAAGAGAACTCCAGTCTATTTTATGAACTCTTTCATTCATAATTCATTTAAGGAAACAAATTTAATAATTTATACCATTGAAAATATTTGAATTTTCAAACATTCTCAATGGTATTTCAAACGCTACTGAAATACATTTCCAACCGGCGTAATCGTCACGTCCGCCGCTTTGACGGGAATCGGATAGGTTTCGATGATTTTGTCTTCATCGGTGATTTCTTTTGGTTTCGGCGCGGCGTAATTGATCGTTGCGGGTTTGTTACGCACGATTTCGTCGCGCAAGCCTTCGGCGTCTTTGGTGATCATGACGACGCGCATTTTGTTCGACGTGAGATATTTTTTGATCGCCGCGTTGACGTCCGATAGCGTCAGTTTGGCTAATTGGTCTTTCATAAACTGGTTGTAATTCGGGATTCCGTAAAACTTGCTGTCGAGCGCGTAGCCGAGTTCGGCGTCTTTCGTCTGCGTCAGGATGTTGACAAACTTCATCAAAAAGTTACGCGATTCTTCAAACGTTTTTTGGTCCAAACCGTTTTTGACAAGCTTGTCGTATTCGTAAAGCGCGGCGCGGAGCGCAAAATTGGCGTTCTGCGGTTCGACGGGACGAATCCAGATCTGGAAAATTTGCATTTTACGCCCAATATTCGGGTCGGGTTCGAACTGAAACATTCCGCGCGGAAAATATTCGATATAAGCGTAATCGCCGTAATTAAGCCCGCGCAGTTCACGAAGTCGCCCGTAAAGATAACTGTTCGATGAGCGATGCTGCCCGAAATACGAAGCGACGAGCGCGAGCGCGGCGTAATCTTTGCCGAACGAGCGATTGACGTCGATCGGAAAACCCAAAGAAATTGCCGTCGCGCGCGTTTCGCGTTTGACGATGTCAATCTTCATTCCGTCGGCGAGATTCGGCGCGGCGAGCTTGCGCATTTTCTTGCCGCCGACGGGCAATTTCCCGAAATCGGCTAATAAAGTGCTTGAGAATTTCGTGTCGAAACCGCCCGAAAGTCCGACGACCAGATTGGCTTGCGAATAATTGGCGGCGTAAAAATCTTTGACATCTTGAAGCGTCAGTTTTTCGAGCGACGAAACGCGTCCGATCGAATGATTTTCGTAAGCGGTTCCCGCGTAAATTATGTTGTAAAGCCGTTCTTTGCCGAGCTCTTCGTCGTTGCCTTCGCGCAAACTTACTTTTAAGAAATTGATCGCGTCCGCTTTGAGCCGCGAAAAATCGTCCTCGCGAAATCCGGGTTCGAGCAACATTTGACGAATGACCGAGTAATATTTCGGCAGATTGTCAATGTGCGTCTGCCCGACGAAAGTCGTCATTTCCTTATCGGTTTGCGCGCCGAAACTTGTCGCCAACGGATAAAATTGTCCGACGATCTCGTCGTAAGTCATATTTTTGCTGCCGCCTTGGGCGATCATTGCCGCGGTCAGCGCGGCGACGCCTTCCTTACCGGCGGGATCATCGACGGATCCGGTCAAAAACTGAATACGCAGCGAAATTAACGGCGATTGGCTTGGCTGAAAGACGGTTGCGATTTTTGAATTCATCGGTTTGACGGGCGTTTTTTTAGTTTTCTGAGCAGTTGCCGAAAGAACGAGCGCGAAGATCAATCCCACAAAGACGCAAAGGCGCAAAGAATTTGAATAATTTTGAATTTTGAATTTTGAATTTTTCATTATTTTGTCTCTCCTTTTTTCGTCGCGAGCGTGATGATCGTCTGATTATTGTCGGTGAAATATTTTGCGGCAAAACGGCGAATGTCTTCGGGCGTGATCGAATCATAAAGCGCGAAAACCTTGTCGATCGTGTCGGGCGAACGGCGCAGCGCCATATATTGCGCGAGTGCGCCGGCGATCGCGTCGTTGCTGTTCATTCCCAAAACAAAACCGTAGCGTAGGCGCGAGCGCGTTTCGTCGAGCTGTTTTTGCGGAACGAGCTCGGTCGTGTAGCGTTGATAGGTTTTGAGGATCTCGTTTTGGACGTAATCCATATCTTTTTCGTCTTTGATCTGGGCTTCAGCCGTGAAAAGTTCGGGGTCGATATGATTATCGGCGTCCGCCGCGACAAAGACGGCTTTTTGTTCCTGCAACACGAGCTTTTGATAGATGTCGGAATTTTCACCGAAGGCGATGATCCCGAGCAGATCGAGCGCGGCTTTATCCTTTTCGGTTTCGGAAAAAGCGGGCGCGTGATAGGCAACCTGAACGATCGGCAAGGTCTGCGAATCCCAATCGATATGTTTTTTGCGCGGCGCCGTCTGCGGTTTTTCCGCCGTTATTTTGTTTTTGTAATCGCCCTCTTTCCACGTTCCGTAATATTTTTTGACCATCGCCAAAACTTCCGCTTGTTTGACGTCGCCGACGACGATGATCGTCGTATTTTCGGGACGGTAAAAGCGTTTGAAAAACTGCCACGCGTAATCGTATTGATTCGGATAATCTTTGATGTCGGCGATGTAGCCCATCGTCGTGTGGCTGTAAGTGTGGTCGGTGAAAGCGGTTTCGCGCAAAACTTCATACATTTTGAAAAACGGCGACGCGCTGTTTTTATTGTATTCGCCGAGCACGGCGCCGGCTTCGGTCTTGAATTTTTCTTCCGTGAATTTCAAACGCTGAAAACGGTCGGCTTCGAGCCGCAGAATTTCGTCGAGGTCTTCTTTGGCAAAGGTTTCGTGATAAACGGTGCGGTCGTCGGAAGTGTAAGCGTTTGACGATGCGCCGGCTTTTTTCATAATGTCGTCAAACGAGCCGGGCGGATAATTTTCGCTGCCGCGAAACATCAAATGCTCGAAAAAATGCGCGTAACCGCTTTTTTTGTCCTCGACTTCGTTGCGCGAACCGGCGCCGACAACCGTGTAAAGAGCGACGAGATTCGGATAATCGGTCGGGACGGTGACGACGCGCAGACCGTTCGGCAGATCGTCAACTTTATATTGATAGGGGAAAACCTTTCGCGCCTGCGCCGGTATCACTACCGCCGAACAAGCAAAAATCAGGATAAAAAACAATGCTTTCATAATAAATCTCCGATAAATTTGTAAAATTAGCCGTGAAAATCAGTAGTTTCAAAATCAGGCTGGCATCTTTTGAAAGGGAAATTGCCTCTAAATTTGAAGTTGCCCGAAGACAACCGGAAAAATTTTAACTCTCCGCCACAAACAGATGCTAAAGACCGAAATTTTGTTACTTAAGAATAACAAAACACGGATTTCTTTTAAACAGTCGGATGTTTGGAAAATAATTTTAAAATTCTTCTTGTAATTTCTTAAGTTATAGTGTATAAATCATAGCGGA
>JBBQOA010000085.1:0-11196 GCA_038330465.1 Pyrinomonadales bacterium | reverse complement strand
TTGTTTGAAGGACGAAAGACCGCCGGATCGGCGCGCCCGTCGCCGTCGTAATCCGCCGGAACAGGAACGTCGCCCGAGGTTCCGAACGGGAATGAGAAAAATGAATTGTCTTCCGATCTGAGGATAAACCAGAAACCGTTTGACGGACGCCAAAAAGCGATGTCGGTCTTGCCGTCGCCGGTGAAATCGGCGGGTGTGATCTTATCGCTTGATTGTCCGAATTGAAGCGCCGCATTTCCGCCCGTCGAAGATTTCAGATACCACCATTCGGCGGGCGCCGGTCGAAATATCGAAATATCGGTTTTGCCGTCGCCGTCAAAATCGAACGGAGCTTTTCCGTTTTCGGCGGGAATCGCCCAAAAACCGCTTTCTAAATTATAACTGCCGCCCGTCGAGGTTTGTCCGGCGACGGGTTCGCCGATGGTCGAAACGAGCGTGTAATTGGCATTGCCGGTAATGCCGCCGCCGAATGATAAAACTTTTGCTTCAACCCGCGGCTGAACGATTCCGCCGACAAAATCCGGCGCGTTTCCGGCTGAAATCGGGATTTGCGCGAACGAGCCGCTGCCGTTCGTGTTAAAAGCGAAAAGCCCTTTGACGTTGTTGATTCTTGCGGCGGCGATGATCTTTGAATTGTCTTCCGTCCAAACCGTTCCGAAGGTCAGACAATTCGTATTCGCGCTGCGGCAATTGGTGTTGGTCAGATTTGTCAGTTGTTGTTTGCCGGTGCCGTCGGGCTTTATTTTGAAAAGATTTGAAATAAAATACGGATAAGTATCCACCGCAAAATTATTGCCGCACGCTTCGAAAAGCGAACCGTAAGCGATCAACTGACTGTCGTTTGACCACGCCGGACTTAAATCTCCGCAATTGGTGTTCGCAATTTTTTGACGATTTGTGCCGCTGATGCCGACGGTGTAAAGACCGCCGTTCACCGCGTCATTGGTCAAATTATGAAATGCGATCAACTGGTCGCCGCCGCGCCTGACGACCGGAAAATCATCGGAACAATAAGTCCCGTTCGCCCACGGAAATTGAACATAATTCGAGCCGTCGCGGTTCGCCTTGAACATAAAACAATCCCTGTCAAAAACAATTTCGTAATTGCCCTGATTGCTTTCGGGCGAAAAGCTGTATCCGACCACATTCTGCTCAAAATTAAAAGCATAAATCAGCGTTTCCTGTCCGGTCGCCAGCTCGCGGACAAACATATCGGCATTGGCGCCGAACGGATTGAAAAAATTGGCTCTCGTAAATCGCTTGAAGAGCAGAAAACGCCCGTCGTCCGAAATACGTGGCTGCGTTCCGGTCGTCACCAGCCGGTCGTTTTTACCGTCCTGCCCGACCGCCCAAATCGTCGGCGAATTGCCGTCGCGCGGCGGCGCATTAAGGATCGCCGGTTGACGGCTGTAAACGATTTCGCCGGGTTTCAGGATTTGCGCCGAAACGAGGGTCGGGGCGAGCAAAATAAATGCTGCTGATAAAAATATTGCTGCCAAAACTGTTGCAGATTTAATTTTTTGAATTTTCATTGTTCAATTTCTCCTTAGGCGGCGTATATTTTGCCGTTTGTCTTCACAGACCGATAACGATTGAAAATCGGTCTGCGAGCCGGATTTCATATTTTGCGACTATTGAAAGCTTTAATAGACGATGATGATAAAAGGATTGTCGGCACTCGAATTGACCCAAGTGACATCCGTTATAAACGTCGTTACGAAAATACTGGAATTAAAGGTACCGTCGAGCCTAAAGGTTGCGCCGATATTGACGCTGCCGCCGGAGGTCTCCGGAGTGACCGACACAAAACGATCGTTCAGCGGAAAGTTGAAATTAACTGTGTACAATCCTCCGAACTGAGTTGCTTTAGTTGCCGAAAAGCCACAGTTTCCGCTCGAGGTATTAGTGATTCCGTTAAAACAGCGAATTATGGTCGCGTTGGCATTGACGTAAACCATCGCTTTGACAAGACCGTTCGACGTGCTTAATTGCGTCGCATTGCCGGTCAGCTGCAAGCGTCCGTTGGCGATCAGATCGCCGTTGTTCGGGACGTTGAGCCGCGCCCACCCGGCAGGCGCAACTCCGCCGAGACTGAGCGCATTGGTCGCCGTCGCGGCGGTTGTCGCATTGGTCGCGTTCGTGGCATTCGTTGAGTTGACCGCATTTTGAGCGTTGAACGCGTTTTGGGCATTCGTCGAATTGTCGGCGTTTGCCGCACTTATCGCCCGAATCGCGAACGGCACTGCGGTTATCTGCTGGCGCGGTCCGAGGATCGTCAAGGCATTCGTACTTCCGTTCGGACGCACCGCAATTTCGATAAAAAGGTTCGGATTATTGTTAAAAGCCGCCGCGCCGAAATCGAGCGTCGTGCTGAAGACGCCGTTGATCAAGATCGTGTTCGGACGCGAGACGACCACGCCGATCAGCGTTCCGCCCGTAATTGCATTAAATAATTTGAATTCCAGATCGTACCGACCGTTCGCCGGATTCGTGCCGTCATTGAGTCGTCCCTGAAAGCTGAACGCCGAGCTTTGTGCCAAAACCGCCGTCGGAATCAGCAAGATCAAAGCGAAGATCAAAATTATCTTTTTCATATTTTTATTCCTATTTAAAGTTGTGTTTAATCTCATACGAGACACCTGATTGTTGCCGGCATCAAAACATAATAAGCGTGAAGGTTCTAATGCCGTTCGTATCCGACGAATTTCCCGCAACAAAAACAAAAGCCTCAACCGAGGTACTGTCGAAATAGCGGTAATTCGCGCCCGAATTGTTTGTGCTGTTAATCGAAGCCGTATATTGAGCCGTCACGGCAACAAAGCGGCTGGCAACCGGAAAGCCGAAATTAATGCGATAAACACCGACTTGTCCGAGCGGTTGGGTTACTACAAATCCGCAGCTTCCGGTTGATGAATTTGTAACTCCGTTATAGCAGTGCGTTATTAGTCCCGGGACAGTCGGATCAATTTCTAACATCGCCTTGATAAGTCCGTTCGAATTTGCGGCTTGTCTGACGTTTCCGTTTATGAGGAGTTGACCGGGATTGTAAACATCGAGTTTTATATAGTTTTCTGCCGGAACGCCGCCGAGACTGAGCGCATTCATGGCAGTTGTTGCCGTTGTTGCATTCTGGGCATTGGTCGCATTGGTCGCATTGATCGCATTGGTCGCATTGGTCGCGTTGATCGCATTCGTCGCATAATCCGCATTGCTTGAATTGATCGCTCTTATCGCCAGCGGCACGGATGTTATTTGCTGGCGCGGTCCGAGGATCGTCAAAGCGTTCGTACTTCCGTTCGGACGCACCGCGATCTCGATAAAAAGGTTCGGATTATTGTTAAAAGCCGCCGCACCGAAATCGAGCGTCGTGCTGAACACACCGTTGATCAAGATTGTGTTCGGACGTGCCAGAGTCGAGCCGATCTGCGCTCCGCCCGTAATTGCATTAAATAATCTAAATTCCAGATCATAACGACCGTTGGCAGGATTCGTTCCGTCATTTAAACGTCCCTGAAAACTAAAAGCCGTGCTTTGCGCCAAAGCGGTTGCCGTCGTCAAAACAATGAACATCGAAGTAATAAAAAACCGTTTTAGAATGTATTCTCTCATCATCAATTTCCTCCCTTTTAACTTCATTAAAACTCTCAATTCGCAGCTTCAATACTTGATTTGAAACGGGCGCGGAAAAAGCCGGAAAAGCGGTTTCCGGCTTCATACTTTCTGTTTTAGAGTTATTCAAACCGCGTTGCCGTCGAAGTCGAACAACCTCCTCCGAGGACGTTGCCGTTCAGGTCGAGAATCTCGACCGTGCCGGAACTTGTCGATTCATCGCCGTTTCCCGACAGATGAACCGTTTGAATGATTCGCTGTTTGCCGATCAAGACGCCGCTCGCGTTGAAACGAAGAAAAATCAATTTCATCGAATAATTTCGCCAGCTGTTTGTGCGTTGCCAAACTCCGTGTCCGGGACTGCGCAGCGCCGGATTGCCGCCGCTCGCGATCTCGGCAAGGGTTCCGCCATCGTTAAAAGTTATCAAGCCCTGAAAATCGGGCGCGACCGGCGTGCCTGTCATGCAATTGCGCGGTGTCACGACGGTTTCCCAGACGCCGGTCAAATTGCGGTCATTTTCGCGCTGCGACGATAGATCTTCCGTCATTTGATCCGCGTTCTGATCCTCAGTTTTGCTGTCACTTTGCGCGAGGGCGCGAATTTGACCGAATGTTGTCAGCATCAAAATTGACAACGCCGCCGTTCCGATTGTTTTTAATAATTTATTTTTCATTTTTTTACTCCTTACTGTTTTTTAGATTTCAGCCGGAATTTTTATTGACGGCTGATTTTTTGCTTCAAATATTAACGCGCCGCAAAAGCGAAAAAAGGCTGAAATTTTTTTGTTATTTTTTTATCCGTTCGGAAAATATATTGACCTGACTTCGAAACAATCATATTCTTGATACTGAAAAGCGCGGTAAAAAATGAATTATTCTCAGCAAAAAACAAAAGAAATAACCGCCCTGCTGCACGATTGGAGCAGCGGCGGAAAACAGGATGTTTTGGACGCGCTTTTGCCGCTCGTTTATGAAGAACTTCGCCGCCAAGCCGCGCGATTTCTGCGCCGCGAACGAGCCGGTCACACTTTGCAAACGACCGCATTGGTTCACGAAGCCTATTTGAAATTGATCGATCAGCGCGAAGTTGACTGGCAAAACCGCGCGCATTTTTTCGGCATCGCGGCACAGGCGATGCGGCGGATTTTAGTTGATTACGCCAAAGCAAGACACCGCGCGAAACGCGGCGGCGCGGATGAGAATTTGCCGCTCGAAGCGGCGACACTGGCAGTTTCGGGCGAACGGGAAATTGATCTGGAAGAGTTGGATCAAGCGTTGACGCGACTTGCCGCGATGGACAAAAGGCAGGCAAAAATGGTCGAACTGCGGTATTTCGGCGGTTTGAGTATCGAAGAAACCGCCGAAGTTCTCCGCATCTCGCCCGCGACCGTCAAAACCGATTGGAAATCAGCAAGAGCTTGGCTTTATCAGGAAATCACGAAATGAACTCCGCACGGTGGCAAAAAGTTAAAGAATTATTTGATGAAGTCATCGAACTCGCGCCGCCTGCGCGTGAGAAATTTCTTGTCAAATTCTGCGGCGCGGATGTTGAATTACGCCATGATGTCGAAAAATTGCTCGCGTCGTCGGAAAACGCGAAAAGTTTTATGGAGCAGGCGGCGATTGGAAAAGTGGCGGAAATGCTGGTCGGCGCGGATGAAAATTTGCAAATCGGCGAACGCTTTAATCATTACGAAATTCTTTCTCATTTGGGCGCGGGCGGAATGGGCGAAGTTTATCTCGCCAAAGACACGAAACTGCATCGGCGCGTCGCGCTCAAACTTCTGCCGTCGTCTTTGTCCGCCGATAAAAACGCCAATCGCCGTCTGCTTCGTGAGGCACAGTCCGCCGCCGCGCTCGACCATCCGCATATTTGTCAGATTCACGAGATCGGCGAAGCGGAGATGCGCTCGTTCATCGTGATGCAGTTTTGCGAAGGCGAAACGCTCGCCGAAAAACTTAAAAAAGAAACTTTAAGTTTGCGCGAAACGCTCGATCTGGCGATTCAGATTACCGACGCGCTCGCCGACGCGCATTCGCATCAGGTCATTCACCGCGACATCAAACCCGAAAATATCATTGTCAACAGTCGCGGACAGGCGAAAATTCTGGATTTCGGTCTGGCGAAAATCGTCGCGGAAACGTCCGGCATCGAAGGCGAAGCGGAAACGGCGCAAATGTTGAGCGCGGCGAATTTAATCATCGGCACGCCGCCGTATATGTCGCCCGAACAGGCGAAAGGCAAACCGCTCGACGCGCGTTCGGATATTTTCAGCTTCGGCGCGATGCTCTATGAAATGCTGACCGGCAAGCAGATTTTCAAACGCGAAAGCCACGCCGAAACCGTTTCAGCCGTTCTCAATTACGAACCGCCGTTTGCAAAAACGCTCGCCGACACACCGCCTGAATTACAGCGTATCGTCCAGAAAACTCTGGCGAAAGACACGGAAAAACGCTATCAAACGGCGAAGGATTTATTAATTGATCTACAAAATATCAGACAGGAGTCGGATCTTCAAAGTAAACTCGATTTGTCAGAACCGCCTGCGGTAGCGGGCGGTTTAAGTGTCCAAACTCGAAACATAAATGCCGAAGTTTCGATGAGCAATATTCAACCGCCCGCTACCGCAGACGGTTCTGACTTGTCGGCGAAAGCGCGTCCGGCTTGGCTGATATTACTGTTTTTGAGTTTGTTGATTCCGGCGGTCGGATTTTTCGCTTATCGTTATTTCACGCCGATCCGACAAATCGAATCAATCGCCGTGATGCCGTTTATTAATGAAAGCGATAATGCCGATGTCGAATATCTGTCGGACGGAATGACCGAAACTCTAATCAGCAGTTTGTCGCAGATTCCGAAACTCAATGTCAAAGCGCGTTCGAGCATTTTTCGTTACAAAGGAAAAGACACCAACGCGCAGACCATCGGCAAAGAATTAGACGTGCAGGCGATTTTGACGGGGCGCGTCATTCAGCGCGGACAGGATTTGACTTTGTATATCACACTGGTTGACGCAGCGACGGAAAATGTTTTGTGGAAACAAACTTATAACAAAACGATGACAAATCTCATCGTTTTGCAAAACGATATTGCCCGCGATGTTGCCGACAATCTCAAAGTAAAACTGTCCGGCGCGGACGAGCAGAATTTGGCGAAAAATTACACGGCAGATGCCGAAGCCTATCAACTTTATCTCAAAGGTCGTTACGAATGGAATAAACACACGCTGGCAAATTTGCAGAAATCAATCGAATATTACAATCTGGCACTCGAAAAAGACCCGAATTACGCGCTCGCCTATTTCGGTTTGACGGCTTCTTACGGCGTGTTGGGCAATACATATTTGCCGCCGAACGAGGCTTATCCGAAGGCGAAAACTTACGCGGCGAAGGCGTTGGCGATTGACGATACGCTCGCCGAAGCCCACACGAGTGTGGGCGCGAACAAACTTTATTACGATTGGGATTGGGCAGCAGCACAGACAGAGTTCAAACGCGCTCAAACGCTCGATCCCAATTTCGGCGACGCACATCAATTATACGGCGACAGTTTGGAAACAACGGAGCGTTTCGAAGAAGCGTTGGCGGAAAGAAAACGCTCGCTCGAACTCGACCCGCTTTCGCCGAGCTTTAATATGGCTGACGGCGCGACGCTCTATTTTGCGCGGCGAACTGACGAAGCGATCACGCAATTGGAAAAGACGATCAATCTCGAACCGTATTTCGTTGACACATACGTTTATCTCGGCGAAGCCTACGAGCAAAAAAGGATGTTCGAACAGGCGATTGCGACGTATCAAAAAGGAATCGCGCAAGCCGAACGTCACCCGTGGCTGATCGCCGCGCTCGGACACAGTTACGCGCTCAACGGCGAACGCGATAAAGCCAACCAATCTCTCGACGAACTGCGCGAAATGTCGAACCGGCAATACATCAGCCCGTATTTATTCGCCGTCGTCTATGCCGGTTTAGGCGACAAAGAACAAACTTTCGCGTGGCTCGAAAAGGCGTTTCAAGACCGCGCGTTTTTTCTGATCTGGCTGAAAGTCGAACCGCAATTCGATTCACTGCGCGACGATTCGCGCTTTCAGGATTTACTTCGGCGCATCGGTTTTCCCCGTTAATCGCCCGACAGATATTGGAATGAATCGTTAACAAACGCTGAAACAAAAGAAAATGCCGTCGAAACGGGTTAGCGATCTAAGCTGCTTCAACAGCATTTTCTTTTGCGACAAATTCGGACTGCCTTGTTTGCTTTTTTAGAATGCAAAGCGCGTCGCGGTTTCGGTGGAGCAGCCTGAATCAACGACGTTTCCGCTCGGGTCGAAAAATTCAAACGTCGAGTTGCTGGTGTAAGAATTAGCATCACGATTGAGCCGGATGTATTCTTTGATTTTGGCGTTTCCGGCAAAATCTCCGTTCGGTTCGTAGGCATAAAACGTCAAGGCGACAGTGTATCGCCGTTCCGCAGTGCGTTTCCAAATGCCGTGTCCGCCGGTTGAAAATGAAGGGTTTGTTTCCGACATTGTGCCGCCGTCGGCAATCGTCCGCAATGCCTGAATCGAGCCGGATGGCGCATCTGTTTGACAATCTCGAAACGTGACGACCGTTTTCCAGACACCTTCGAGAGAATTGCCGGATTCTTCGCTTGGTGAATTTGACGTTTGGTTATCGGTTTTGCTCTGCCCGAAAGCCAGCGTCGGCACGATTGTCAGTGCGAAAATCATCGCCAATGCGATGACGAATGTTTTTGCTATATTTTTTGCGTTCATTTTTTTCTCCTGAAATTTTTATTATTAAAGCGGCTTTTTTCCGCCTTCATAAATCTAGTGCGACAAACGGCGGCGGATTGGCTCACCGGAATCAAAAAAAATTGACTTGGTTTATTTAACCGCATATTCTTAATCTACAAAGTCTCAAATTTCGAGTTAAAATTTGCGTTTTTCTTGAAACCGAACTTTTGAAACTTAAAATGCCGGAAATGACAATCATACCGCCCGACATCACCGCTAAACTCCGCGCCTTAAACGACGGCGGGCGTAAATCTTTGGACGCGCTCGTGCCACTCGTGTATGAAGAATTGCACCGGCAGGCGCATCGTTATCTGCGCCGTGAACGCCGCAATAATTCTTTGCAAACCACCGCGCTGCTCAACGAGGCGTATCTAAAACTCGTCGGACAAAAAAACGTCTGCTTTGAAAGCCGCACACATTTTTTTGCGATTGCGGCAAATCTGATGCGCGAGATTCTGGTTGACCACGCCCGCACCAAACACCGTCTCAAACGGGGCGGCGTGAACAGCAATTTGCCGCTCGAAGAAGCGTTACTCGTGGCGGCGGACGAGAAAGATTTCGATTTGATCGCGCTCGACGAAGCCTTAACGAGACTCGGCAAAATGGACGCGCGACAAGCCCGCATCGTCGAACTGAAATACTTCGCCGATTTGACTTTGCAGGAAACGGCGGATGTTTTAGGAATCTCGACGGCGACCGTCAAACGCGATTGGACGACCGCCAAATTGTGGCTGCATCACGAATTGACGAAGTAAGATTTGAGTTCTGCCTGAATGCAAGATTCAAAACATTTAATAATGGACTCCGAACGTTGGAAAAAAGTTAAAGGTTTATTCGATGCGGTCGTCGAACTCGCGCCGCCTGCGCGTGAGAAATTTCTTGTCAAATTCTGCGGCGCGGATGTTGAATTACGCCGTGATGTCGAAAAATTGCTCGCGTCGTCGGAAAACGCGAAAAGTTTTATGGAATCGCCTGCCGCCGAAGCGGTTGCAAGTTTGATTATCGAGCCAAAAAATATCGCGCCGGGGACGAATTTCGGGCATTACGAGATCGTCAAACAAATCGGCGTGGGCGGAATGGGCGAAGTTTATCTGGCGAAGGACACGAAACTCGACCGAAAAGTCGCCGTTAAAATTCTCAACGAAAAATTTGCCGCGCACGAATCGAATTTGCAGCGATTCGTGCAGGAAGCAAAAGCCGCGTCCGCGCTCAATCATCCGAACATTCTCGTCATCCACGAGATCGGCGAATCGGAAAATTCAAACTACATCGTCAGCGAATTTATCGAAGGCGAAACTTTGCGCGAACATTTGCAGAAATCGCCGCTGAAAATTTCGGAAATTCTCGACATCGCCATTCAAATCGCCAATGCCCTGACTTCCGCGCACGAAGCGCGTATCGTTCACCGCGACATCAAACCCGAAAACATCATCGTGCGTCCTGACGGTTTTGTAAAAATTCTCGATTTCGGTCTGGCAAAACTCGTCGAGCAAAAACAAGCCGGTCTTGAAGCCTCGACCGTCAAACAAAATCAGACGGCGAAAGGCGTGATCATGGGAACGGTCAACTATATGTCGCCCGAACAGGCAAAAGGCGAAAAGGTTGACGAACGAACGGATATTTTCAGTTTCGGCGCATTGGTTTACGAAATGATCGCGGGCAGAACGCCGTTTGCGGGTGATTCGATGTCGGAAACTTTTGCCAATTTGATAAATTCAGAACCACAGCCGCTTTCGCGTTTTTCCGAAGATGTGCCGGAAGAGTTACAGCGCATCGTTGCCAAAATGCTTCGCAAAAACAAGGACGAGCGTTATCAAACGATGAAGGATTTGCTTGGGGACTTAAAAGATTTGCGTGAAAATCTCGTGTTTGACGAGAAATTGGAAAGAGCGCAATCGCCGAGCGGAGAAAATTCAACCGCATTTTTACAAACGGCAACAGGTAATTTAAATAATCAGACAAACGAAGCAAACAATAATTTAACCGGACAGAGCAAACGGCGCCGACCGCTTCTCGTTTTCGGATTGGTGTTTTTGCTCGTCGCCGCGCTCGGTTTCGGTTATTATTTTTACGGTCCGAAAAAAACGGTCACGGGCGCCGGCGTCAAAAAATCGGTCGCCGTTTTGCCGTTCGTCAATGCCGGACAGGACGCGAACGTCGAGTATTTGTCGGACGGAATTTCGGAAAGCATTATCAACAATT
The DNA here is from genome assembly GCA_038330465.1 of Pyrinomonadales bacterium. Classification (GTDB taxonomy): domain Bacteria; phylum Acidobacteriota; class Blastocatellia; order Pyrinomonadales; family Pyrinomonadaceae; genus JAFDVJ01. The sequence continues at coordinate 592 of JBBQOA010000085.1, read as the reverse complement.
TGTCGCAACTTTCCGGCTTGCGGGTGATGTCAAGCAGTTCCGCGTTTCGATTTAAAGATAATCAAACCGACACGAAAAATATCGCTTCGCAACTCGGCGTGGAAGCTCTCGTGACGGGCGACATCAAACAACTCGGTGATAAACTCGTCATCAATGTTCGGCTGATTAACGCAGGCGATGATTCGCAAATTTGGGGCAATCGATATATTAAATCTTCCGCCGACATTCTCGCCACACAAAACGAGATCGCTCAAGCCGTCGCCCAAAATCTGCGGGTCAAACTAACCAGCACGGAACAACAGCAACTGGCGAAACGTCCAACGGAAAACGTCGAGGCTTACCAACTTTATCTGAGAGGACGTTTTCAAGTTTTCAAACTAATACCGCAGGAAATAAATAAAGGCATTTCGTATTTTCAGCAAGCGATTGACCTTGACTCGAACTACGCGCTTGCCTATGCCGGAATCGCCGATGCTTATCGTTCGCTGGCGCTTGGCAGTGAGATAAATCCGACCGAAAATCTGTCGAAATCGAAAGCGGCGGCAAACAAGGCAATCGAAATTGACGAAACTCTTTCCGAAGGCTATGCCTC
>JBBQOA010000084.1:0-11221 GCA_038330465.1 Pyrinomonadales bacterium | reverse complement strand
GAAAGACGCGCAGGAAAAAGGAATTACGCATTGGCTCGTCATTCCGTGTCTCGTGCTGACATTTTTGTTTGGTCCGATCGGCTTTTTGCTTTACGGCATTTTGCGATTTTTCTTGGGCAAAGAGGTTAAAAATGATTAAGGACTTATTTAACAAGCAGCGCCCTTTGATGATCGCGGGCGCGGTTTCGCTGATCTGTTTCGTGGTTTTGGCAATCATCGCACCGTTTGATTCAATACAGATTCTAGGTATCAATCGCTGGATCAAGCCGCTCAAGTTTTTCATCTCGGTAACGATTTTCGTCTGGACGGTCGCGATCTATCTAAATTTTTTGAACGACTGCAAAAAATCCGCCCGCTTTATTTCGTGGGGAATGATTCTCGTGTTTTTTATCGAATTGTCGATCATCGTGATGCAGGCATTGCGCGGGACGACTTCGCATTTCAACATCAAAACTGCTTTCGACGGAATGCTTTTTTCGATCATGGGTCTTGCAATCGCTTTTAACACATTACTTGCCGCTTATTTGCTTTACCTGTATTTCAAAGTCGAAATCGATTTACCGCACTCGATCGTTTGGGGAATGCGGCTGGGTTTGATCTTGTTTCTGGCAGCGAGTTTTGAGGGCGCCTATATGTCGGCGATCTTGCGTCACGGCGTCGGCGTCGCCGATGGCGGCGCGGGGTTGCCGTTCGTCAATTGGTCAACGAAAGGCGGCGATCTGCGCGTCGCCCATTTTATCGGAATGCACGCCTTTCAAGCCGTTCCGCTTTTCGCTTACACGCTCGAACGATACAAAGCGAGATCCGCAACGCTTTGGACATTTGTTTTCGCACTAGTTTATGCAGCGATTTTTACGGCGTTTTTTATTCAAGCCTTGCTCGGCAAACCGCTTTTCGCGGGATTTTAGTACAGCTAATTTTATCAAAGTCTTTTTTTTATAAATGCTAAGCGCGAATTTTCGGCGCGTTAGGATAAACTTATTCCGAACATTTAGATCCCGGATCTCACTTGAGTTATCGGATTGATTTCAAATCCGAAATCCGAAATCTAAAATCCAAAATCAATCTATGGCAGAACATATTTTAGAGCGCACGCAAACGGTCGAACGACCGATCAAGGAAGTTTTCGAGTTTTTCGCCGACGCCGGAAATTTGGAGCGGATCACGCCGCCCGAACTAAATTTTCAGATCCTCACGCCGCTCCCGATCGACATTCGGCAGGGCGCGCTGATCGATTATCAACTAAAACTGCACGGCATTCCGATCCGCTGGAAGACCGAAATTACCGGGTGGAATCCGCCGTTCGATTTTGTCGATTCAGCGCTCAAAAGTCCTTATAAACAATGGATTCACCGGCACACTTTCGAAGAAGGCGCACGCGGGGAAACTATTATGAAAGACATCGTGCGTTACCGCCTACCGCTCGAACCGCTTGGCGATCTCGCGCATTGGTATGTCAGAGGCGAGCTCAAATATATTTTCGATTACCGTTACAAAATCACCGAAGAAATTTTTCAGTCAAAGTGAAAACCATTCGATTCAAACTTGCGCAAGACGTAAATCTGGAAATGGTCGAAATTCCGGCGGGCAGTTTTCTGATGGGAAGTTCCGACCGTGAAACAGTGAGGCGCGAAAACGAAACGCCGCCGCACCTACTCGATCTCAAATCTTTTTATCTCGGCAAATTTCCGGTCACGCCGGCGCAATGGTTTGCCGGAGATTATTCGCCGTCAATCAAAATGATATTTTTCGGTTGATTTGCGAAAAATTCAGGTTTGATATTGTCAGAATAATAAAAAAGAACCCGATTATAACAATATGATCTATAAATCGGCTCAAGATTTGCCCGCAAATGCCGATATGAAGATGCTCGCCGGAAGGTTGAATGATGATCCATGACAGTAACAAGCTTTCCATTGGAGAACCGAAATAACTAAACTGAGGTCATAATATTTATGAAAATTCTGATTGCCGATGACGATTTATTGTCTCGGCGTCATTTAGAGTTTTATCTGAAAAAATCAGGTTTTGACGTGATCGCCGCCGCCGATGGTAATGAAACTTGGAGTGCGATTCGAAATACCCGCGAACCATTGCTCGCGCTTATCGATTGGATGATGCCGGGCATTAACGGCGATGAGATCTGCACCCGCATCAAACGATTAAAAAATCACCTGCCGGTCTATTCGATTTTGCTTACGTCAAAATCCGGAACGGAAGAGATCGTCTCAGGTCTCAATGCCGGTGCCGACGATTATTTGGTAAAACCTTTCAAATTTAACGAACTCTTTGCCCGGATCAGGGCGGGAGAGCGAATTCTGGATCTCCAGACCACGCTCGCCGACAGGATTCTCCAACTTGAAGAAAGCATTGTCGAGCGCAAACGAGCCGAAGAAGCCCTGCGCCTACTTTCTTTGACAGACGATTTGACCGGGCTCTACAACCGGCGTGGTCTGCTGACCTTAACGGAGCACTATCTTGAAAATGCCCGGCGATCCAATCAAAATGCGCTGCTCTTTAATTTCGATATGGACGGACTCAAACAGATAAATGACCGTTTCGGACACAGCGAAGGTTCGCAAGCCATCAAAAATGTGGGCAATATTCTTCGGCAGAGTTTTCGTCAATCCGATATCATCGGACGAGTCGGCGGCGATGAATTCCTGGCGATCGCGACGAATACGGGAATCGAAGGTAAGAAAGTTTTGGCGACCCGCTTGCGGGATAATTTTCTGCTTTGTAATTCTAATTCCGGAAAAGAATATCAGTTATCGGTAAGTTACGGCGTGGTTCGAATCGACCCCCAAAAAATTCCTTCAATACCGGCGCTGATTGAAGCGTCTGACGTTTTAATGTACAAAGAAAAGAAGAAAAAGAAAGCACTTGCAAATTTGCCGGTTTAGAATTTGCAGCCGCAGGTTCTGCCCGCTTGATCGATCGTTTTCGCCGCGAAAAAAAATTTGACCGAGCTTGTCTGCAAGACTTTCTTTTCCGTTTGCGCAGAATAGCAAAACAACCTGTTAGGAGGATAAAACAATGTCGAAGAAATTAAATTTAGAAAAGGAACACTCCTTTTGAAACAACCGGCAAACGCCGCAAACAGGTTATCCTCCGGAAACGCAGGTCAAACGCGGTTTGAGAATCGTTCACGGCGCTAAAGAGTTGGCGCACTTATTTTGAGGACGCTTTTTCATTTAAAATTCGATCCAATCGGTCGGCTGCTTGTGATATGAAATCGTAATACGCGTTTCGGCTTTGAAGAAATTCGGGCGCATTTCTAAAGCTGATTCTGCCATCAGACGCGCCAGATGCGGTTCGTTGGCGCGCTGCGAAAGATGCGCGAGAACGATCTCGCCTGCCGCGCCGTCGAAATCGTTGGTCAGCCAATCGGACAGATCCTCGTTCGAAAGATGTCCGGTGCGCGAGAGAATTCGCTGTTTTAATTCCCAACTGTAGATCGGGCAGGTTTTGAGCATATCGCGCGAGTGATTTGATTCAACGATGATGCAGTCGCAACCGCGCAGCTTTTCTTTGATGAGCGTCGTGACGTGTCCGAAATCCATCAAGGTGGCGATCCGGACGCCTTCTTTTTTGGCGACGAAACCGAAATTATCCGCCGCGTCGTGCGGCACCGAGAAAGGTTCGAAATCAATATCGCCGATCCGGAATTCACGGCTCGATTCGATTCTTTCGACGCGATTCTTTAACACGTCGCGGCGTTTGACGGCTTCGCTGTCGCCGTTTGAAACGCCTTTGCGCGTTCCGTAATAAGCGTTTTCAGTCGCGGCGGAAACAAAAACCGGACAATTGATGCTCTTTAAAAGAACGCGCAAACCGCCCGCGTGATCGCTGTGCTCGTGCGTGATCAAAACCGCGTCGAGCTTTGATGAATCTTCGCCGACCGCCGCGATGCGCTCCAATAATTGTTTCGCGCTCATTCCGGCGTCAACCAAAACTCGTGTTTTTTCGGAAGCGACGAGAACGGCGTTGCCCGTCGAACCGCTGCCGAGAACCGTAACTTTCATTTTATTTTTGCCGCGGATAAACGCGGATTTTAAGAAAAGCTTGATAAATTAGCATTTTGTCTTTTTTTGATCCGCGCCGCTGGTGCAAATCCGCGGTTAATTTTTCTTTTCTTTTAACATCTGGCGCAAAACTTTTCCGATTGCTCGCGTGATCAGCGAATCGGGCACAATCGTTCCGAGAACAGACCCGACATAATTTGCGAAACCCGAAACAACTATAGATTTCCCTTTTCCGACAGCTTTCAAAGCGGTTTCGACAACTTCTTCGGAAGTCTGAATGCCTTTGACTTTAAAGGCTTCTTTCATTCCGGCAACTGCGAAAAAATTCGTTTCCGTCGCGCCCGGACAAAGAGCCAAAACTTTTATTCCGAATGGTCGGTTTTCTTCCGCCACAGCTTCGGAAAAAGATGTCACGAAAGCTTTGGACGCGGCATAGGTCGCCATAAACGGAATCGGCTGAAAGCTCGCTGCCGAAGAAACATTAACGATCACGCCGCTTTTGCGTTCGCGCATTTTCGGCAGGTAACGATGTGTCAGCGCGACCAAGGCGGAAATATTGAGGTCGATCATTTGCAGTTCGCGCTCCAGATCGAGTTCGGCAAAATCGCCCATCGAACCGAATCCGGCGTTATTGATCAGCCATTCGATCTCAAATTCGTGTTTCTCAGTTTCCGCAAAAAGTTTTGTGTCGGCTTCAAATTCGGTCAGATCAAGCGCGATATAATGCGCGATGATCCCGTGCTGAAGCATCAATTCGTCGCAAAGTTCGTGCAGTTTCGGCTCTGACCGCGCAATCAGAACAAGATTATGTTTTTCTTGTGCCAGCTTTCGCGCAAATGCTTCGCCGATACCGCTTGACGCACCTGTAATGAGCGTAAATTTCATAAATCCACTTTTTCTACTCTAACAACTCTTTACTATAAAACATTTAGGCACGGCGCAGAAGGAAAGAAAAGTTTGCCGTCTCAAAATCTGCGGTTGCTTATCTTGCCGTCCTTATCATTTTGCGAAAAAAGACAATCACCGTCAAACTTTTGTTTTCGTTAACTTAAAAGTTGTCGGTGATTTTTTAATTAGACCAAAGAGTAAAAAAAACTTATTGAAATTCCTTAATCGAGTAATTCCGTTTCGGATTTGATGACGGCGGCAAAACGGTCGCGCAGAGCGGCAAGCGTCGCGGTTTGGATTTGGGCGGCGGAAATAACTGTGCCGTAACCATCCGCCAGATCACGTGTCGCGCAGGCATCGCCGATAACGGTTGTTTGAAATCCGCGTTCGAGCGCCGCCCGAACGGTCGCATCGACCGCCATATACGTCATATAGCCGACAACGATCAGATTTTTTTTGCCGCTTTTTTGGATCTCGGCGTCGAGCGTCGAGCCCGCGAAAGCATTTGCCATTCCTTTATTGACGATGATCTCGCCCTTTTCGGGTTTGAGCAGATCGATGCCTTCGACAAACTTTGAAGCCGGATCAAAAAGCGCCGCGCCCGGTTTATTTTGGTGCCGGACGTGAATGATCGAGGTGCCGAGCAGGCGCGCGCGGTCGAGAATTTTCCGCGCTTCTTTGGTCGCCGCGTCGATGCCGGAAAGTTTCAGTTTGCCTTCGGTAAATTCTTTTTGCGCGTCGATCATCACCAGAACGCTGTCCGATAATTTGGCAGGGTTTGATTCAAAACCCGCAAATTCGAGCAAAGTTTTCGGCTGATTTGTTTGGGCAGCGGTCATTTTTACTGTCAAAATTAAACCGATGATCGTTAAAAATAATATTTTCATCTTTGTTGACTCCTATTTCAAAACGCGTAAAAGAGCCGTCGAAAATATCATTTAAAAGAATTCGGTCGTGGATAAAGCGTTACCGCGAAACTTTTACAAATCCGTTTCATTTTGCGGATAAACAGAATAGTAAATTGCCGTAATTCCGCCCGCGATGATCGTTAAAGTTCCCGCAAACCGGATCAAGCCGGCAATTGTTCTGGTCGATCCGATCAAACCCGTTTCGGTCAAAAGATAATTCCAATCGTGAAAACTTCCCTCGCTGCCGGTCATTCCGCTCGTTAAAACAAGCTGCATAACGACCGCGTCCGCCGCGTAAACAAAGACGTTCAAGATGCTCTGACCGATCCACAGCAGCACGATCGCCGCCGAATAATATTTCTGATGCCAAACAAAATAACCAACAAAAACCGCCGGCACGATAATTTGAAAAAGCGAACCGCCGGCAACCATCAAAAATTCGCCGAACGGTCGAAAAAGCAGATGTCCGGTTTCGTGGATCGGCAGATCGACCATATCGAGAAAGCTCCCGTTCATCGGTGCATAAGCGATGGTCAGAAAATAAAGACTCAAAAGCGCGGCAAAGACAAGTTTCGGGTAATTAATCTGCATAAAATGTTGATTTTGGTAATTTAAAGATAAGGAGATTTTTAAAGAGTTGCGCCGCTCAAAATAACTGAGCTCTTAAAATTTTACACCAAAATCAGCCGATTCAAATAACTATTTTCAAAAATTCATCTCTCGAAATCGCGTAAAACTTGCAAGCCATTCCGTAATGCTTGTCGGTTTTCTCGTATTTCATTCCGCATTTTTCCATAATTCGCCACGAGCCAACGTTTTCGGGCGCGGCAACGGCGACGATTCTTTCTGCGCGGACAGTCTTAAAACCATATTCGAGCCACGCCATTGCGCATTCAAAACCGATGCCTTTTCGCCAGAAATTTTTGATCATTCCGTAGGCGACTTCCATTTCGCCGGTTTCTTCGAGCGGCTGCAGACCCGACCAGCCGATCATTTCGCCCGTTTCCTTCCAAACAAGCGCGCACATTCCGTAGCCGTATTTCGCGTAGCAGTCGATATAAAACTGCAGACGCTTTTTGATCGCTTCGGCATTTTGCATTTTTCGTTTGCCGATGTGTTTGATAACTTCGTAATCCGAACGCAACTCGATCAATGCGTCGAGATCGTCGAAAGTAAATTGGCGGATGATCAGTCTTTCGGTTTCAAGCATTTTCTTATTTAACGCCAAGAGACGGAGGCGCAAAGTAAATTTATATCTAAAAAGTCTTTGCGTCTTCGCTTTTTCGCGCCTTTGCGTTGAAAAATTCTTCCCGCGTAATCGAATAATGGACGAGATCGCTTTCGTAAAACTTGCCCGTGTAATCGTAAGTCATTCCGAGGCGTTCCATCACGCGCCACGAGGCGCGGTTTTCGGGACGCGCGACCGCAACGATCTCATCGAGATTCAATTCTTCAAAACCGTAGGTCAAAAATGCTTCGGCGGCTTCGTTCGCGTAACCTTTGCCGCGAAATTCTTTGACAAGCGCGTAGCCGACTTCCATTTCGTCGGTTTCCTTCAAACGCCAGAATCCGCACCAGCCGATAAATTTCCCGGAAGATTTTTCGAGCACCGCGCAAAAACCGATCTTTTCATCATGCCAGCGGCTCGAGACAAGACTGGTCCAGCTTTCCGCTTCGGTTCGGTTTGTTTGGATCGGACGAATAAAACGCATCACATCGGCGTCCGAGCGCATCGCAAAGACCGCATCAATATCATTTTTATTAAACGGGCGCAAAAAAAGTCTGTTTGTTTCGAGCATCATACTTTAATAAAAACAGTTTAATTTATTTCAAAAAAAGTTGGAAGAAAAATGAAAGCCGCTTCGTCTAATTTATCTTCAAGTATTTACGAGATAGAGAAAATTTTATGAACAAAATAGACAAAACCCGCCGCGAATTTCTGAAACGCGCCGCGCTTGCCGCCTTTGCAATTCCGTGTTTATTAAATTGCAAATCCGATACTTTAGCGCAAAAAAACAATGAAGATATTTTAAGTTTGATCAAGAAAAATGCCAACACTTCGCCCGCTGTGAATTGGTGCGGCGCGGCGGACGCGCCCGGCAATGTATCGTCGAAAACCGTTTTGTCGAAAACCTCCGACAGAGACGAACCGCTGATCATTTCCGGAACGGTTTTCGAAGCGGACGGCAAACGGGCAGCGCCGAATATTCTGATTTACTTTTATCACACCGACAGCAACGGATTTTACAATCGAAAACGCGACGGCGAACCTCTTCACGGACATTTTCGCGGCTGGCTGTTGACCGATGCTAACGGCAAATACGAATTCAGCACGATCAAACCCGCTTCGTATCCTGAAAGAACATTTGCCGCGCACATTCATATGACATTGACCGGAATAAACTTCAAAGAAGATTGGATCGACTCGATCTTGTTTGAAGGCGACAAGTTTATTACGCCGCAGGAACGAAATTTGGCGGGACAAAAAGTCGGGTTCAATCCGATTCTGAATCTTGAAAAAGACGCGGAAGGCAGTTTGCGCGGAACGCGCGATATTCAATTATGGAAAATATAAGCACCTCCACAAAAATTAAAGATGACGAATTACGAATTTGCTTATTTGAGATTTGATATAAAATCGTTGAAAAACTAAATGGAGCGATTCGCCCGAATGACCGAAAAACGAACCGAACCAGACTTGCTTGCCGCATGCAGAAACGGCAACCGCGAGGCGTTCGAGTCGCTCTTTCTGGCAAATCAAAGACGCGTTTTTTCGGTCGCGCTGAATTTTTTCGGCGGCAGACGCGAATTGGCGGAAGATATTACGCAGCAGGTTTTTTTGAAAATTTTTTATAAAATCGCAGATTTTCGCGCCGAATCGGAATTTACGACGTGGCTTTATCGAATCACGGTCAACGCTTGTTTGGACGAACAACGAAAGACGCGCCGATTTTTTTCGATCGAGAATTTTTTCGTTGATTTTCGCGCCCGTAAAACGCTGGACGAAAAATTTGAACGGCGCGATATTTCCGACAAAGTTCAAAAAGCGATCGGCGAACTAAAACCAAAATTTCGCCTTCCGATTTTGTTGAGATACGCAGAAGACTTGAGTTACGAGGAAATTGCGAAAGTTTTGGATTGTTCGATCGGCACAATTTCGTCGCGCTTGAATCGCGGACACAAAATGCTCGCGCAAAAATTGAAGCATTTGAAAAACGAGATTTAGTTTTGAGCGCCGCCCAAAGGCGTGACTCGGAACATTAACAAAAATGAACGAAAAGCATTACAAAGAAAAATTCTCTGAATTTGTCGCTCACGAATTACCAGGCGATGAACGGCAGACGGTTGCCGAACATCTTTTGCTCTGCGCCGCTTGCCGCGCCGAACACGACGAGATCAAATTCGGCGCGGATTTGGCAAGCCATCTAAAACAAGCGGACGCGCCCGCCGATCTCTGGCACAAAATTGAAAGCAGTTTGGACGGAAACGCAGAAAAAACAAAAACTTCGACAATGCCGAATTTCGTATTTTTCGGTTCACACGCCGCCTGCGCAATCGCTTGTTTGCTGTTGATTGGCGGATTGATCGCGGTGGTGATTTATTTTGGAGTTCGGCGAAACGGTTCGCCGGAAATTGCTCGTCAGCAAACGCCGATTCAAACGGCGAATACTGAAATTCCGCCAGTTATTCCAACGCCGCAAGAACCTTTGGCAGTTCAAACGAATGAACCAAACGCAACCAATCAAATTCCGTCAAATGTAAATTCACCGGTTCGAATTAAATCGCCGAACAAAGCTCCAACTGACAAAATCGCGCCGATTCAGCCAATCGAAATCTTTCCGCCGCCAACCGATCCGCAGGCTTGGAATGTCGAAACTTTGGCAGGAATGCCGAAGATCGGAAATTCTTTTGAAAGCGAAAAACTCATCGTCGGTGAGGTTCTCGAAACCGATGCGAATTCGCGCGCGCGGGTTCAGGTTGCGAACATCGGCAACGTCGAGATCGCGCCGAATTCGCGCGTCAAACTCGTCAAAACAAACGCGACCGAGCATCGTCTTTCGCTCGAAAAAGGCGAATTAAAAGCAAAAATTCTCGCGCCGCCGCGCCTTTTTATCGTCGATACGCCGTCGGCGGTCGCGGTTGATCTCGGTTGTGAATACACGCTCGAAGTTGACGGCGAAGGCAACGGCAAGCTTCACGTGACGGGCGGTTTTGTCGCGCTCGAAAAAAATGGACGCGAATCAATTGTTCCGGCAGGCGCGATCGCTTTGACAAGAAAAGGCAAAGGCATCGGAACGCCTTTTGCTGAAGATTCTTCCGCGAAGTTTCAAAACGCGCTTTATAAATTTGATTTTGAAAACGGTCGAAATGAAGCGTTGGCGGCGATTATCAAAGAAGCCAGTTTGTATGATTCTTTAACGCTCTGGAATTTGCTTTCGCGTGTGCCGAAAACAGAACGCGGAAAGGTTTTCAATGCGCTGGCAAATCTAGTCGAACCGCCCGCGAATGTGACGGTTGAAGGCATTTTGAGGCTCGACAAAAAAATGCTCGATGATTGGTGGAAGGAAATTGAAAAAGTCTGGTTTGAATGATTGAAAGTGAAAATATGAAAAAGTGAAGTTTTGAAAACAAAAAAACTTTTTCACTTTTACACGCTTTCACTTCTCGAAAGGAGCAAGAAATATGAAAAGAAGTTTTAAAATTCTAGCGTTCGCCGGTTATCTGGCTTTAACATTAACTCTTCTCAATCTTAATGTTTCGGAAAAGACGCAAGCGCAATTCTTGTCAAACGATCTGGTCGTTCACGAATGGGGAACTTTTACTTCGATCGCCGGAAAAAACGGTGTCGCGATTGATTGGCGCCCACTAACCGGCACGAGCGATTTGCCGACATTTGTTTATACATCGGCAGACAAAAAAGGTTGGCGCGGAAGTTATCACGATCCGGGCAAAGGTCGCGTTGCCAAAGTTCGGATGGAAACTCCGGTCATCTATTTTTACACGGCAAAAGCAATGGAAGTTGATGTCAAAGTTGCGTTTCCGAGCGGCAGCATTACGGAATGGTATCCGCAAGCGGGCTGGGCAAATGCGCGTTTTGAATCGGGTATCAACTGGGGAAAAATCAAACTTCTGCCAAATGAAACGCCGGATTATTTGCGCGAAGTTGCTGACAGCCATTATTATCCGGCACGTCAAACCGATTCGGTTGCCATCCAGGTTTGCAGCGCGGACAAAACCAGAATCGAAAGGGAAAAGTTTCTTTTTTATCGCGGAGTCGGCGATTTTGAACTGCCTTTGAAAGTAAAATTGAACGGCGCAAATGTTGTTCTCAATACGACCCAAGAAAAATACAGTTCGAAAGGCAATCCGGGCAGAAATATTACAAATCTGATTCTGTTT
>JBBQOA010000083.1:0-11286 GCA_038330465.1 Pyrinomonadales bacterium | reverse complement strand
AAGTTACGACGACCGAGCCGTTCGAATTAATATTTAATGTGATGTTGCCGCCGGTTTGCGGATTTCTCGCGTAGAATGTGCCGATCGCCCAGTTCGGAACGTTTCCGCCCTGTTGATTTCCGTTGCCGTTGCCGTAACCATTTGTAAAGTAATCGATTACTTCGCCATTATCGATGCGGGTCGTGCGAATGCCGTTGTTGATTCTTGTAACTCTGGAAATGACACCGTTGTTGTTAAGCCGATCGCCGCTAATGTTGGCATAATTTGTCCCGCCGTTTTCAAAAGTTACGACGACCGAGCCGTTCGAATTAATATTTAATGTGATGTTGCCGCCGGTTTGCGGATTTCTTCCGTAGAATGTGCCGATCGCCCAACTCGAAATTTTTCCGTTATCATTGTCGTTGTCGTTCCTGAGAAATTTGTAATTTATTTTGTCAACTTTTCCCCGACGGTTATCAACTCTTGCTTCGTAGGAAAAATCCTGCGTGTTGGAATTGTAGCTTTTCGTCCAGGTTCCGCTGCCGCGAACGCCGGTTTGCGAACGCGATATATAATAGGTTTCTGCTTGCGAATAAGTTGGAAAAGTTACATTCCCGCCTTTATCACGAGTGATCTTATCGCTGACAGCTTGCTGAGCCTGCTGAATGGCGTATTGGTTTTGCGCGAAAGTTTGCGTGAAGACACCGCACACAAGGCTAAAAACCATAATCCCTAAACCGCTTAAGATAGATTTTTTGTTAAAAAGTTTTTTCATTTATAATCTCCTGTCTGTTTTAATGGAACGATTAAAAAAAGTTCCTAGTTAGTTAAGTTATTCGGGGGCGGTTAATTCATTTTTGATTGAATTGGATTATTTTTATAATATCGCTAATTTTCATCAAATTCAATATTTTCAAAAAACTGCATAAACTGAATCGGCAATCTCAAATTTTGAATGCCGCGCTCTTAAGAGGAAAAAAAGAGCAATTTCGTTGTAATAAATCGTATGCTTAAAGCCTTTAGCTTGAAAATACAAGAAAAAAAGCAGTTCGACCATTGTCAAACTGCTTTTTCCTCAAAATCAGGCAAGTTCAAATCTTATTCGACAAAATCAACTTCGACGTGATTTTTGATGATCCCTTTATCGAAACCTTCCTGCAAAAGCCGTTTGACGCCTTCCTTGCCGCGTGTCCCGTAATCGAGCGTCAGATCATTGACCCACATCGCGACGAACCGGTCGGCAAGTTCGGGCGGCATATCGCGGGCAAACTGCATCGCGTACGCCAGCGCGTCCTCGCGGTTTTCCATCGAATAGACGATGCTTCGATGCAGATGTTTGGAAACCTGGCGCATCAGATCTTCGCCGAGTTCGCGGCGGATCGCGTTGCCGCCCATCGGCAGCGGCAAGCCGGTTCGTTCGAACCACCATTCGCCGAGATCGAGAATTTTGCTGAGACCCATCTGTTTGTAAAAAAGCTGTCCTTCGTGGATCAGGAGTCCGGCGTCGACTTTGCCGCGCTGAACTTCGTCGATGATCTGGTCAAACGGGACGACGACATATTCAAAATCGGGATTGTAGATCCGCATTGCCAGAAATGCGCTGGTCATTTCGCCCGGAATCGCGATTTTCAGATGCGGAATGTCTTCGGTTTTGTATTGTTCCTTGGAAACGAGGATCGGACCGTATTTATCGCCGATACTCGCGCCGTGCGGGAGCAGCGCGTATTTGTCGGAAATATATGCGTAAGCGTGAAAACTGATCGCCGTCACGTCAAATACGCCGTTTTTCGCGTCTTCGTTCAAGGTTTGAATATCTTTTAATGTGTGGACAAATTTCAATCCTTCGGTTTCGAGCTTGTTTGTTGCCAAGCCGTAAAACATAAATGCGTCGTCGGAATCGGGCGAATGGGCGACAGTTATCGTTCTAACTTCGGGTTTCACTTCTGGGTTTGCGTTCATATTATAATCGAGTGTAAAAAATGTTTGTGTTATACAAAAGTTGTATTTTACCGCTTTCGGCGTATTTCTCAAAGAGACGTTGAAGTTCAATAACCATCGGCTCGAAATGTAAATCGGTTTCCGAGGGCATATAGGAGGACGACATCAATCTGCCTTGTAATCCTTCAAAATCAAGGACTTGCGCGTTCTGATACGTTTTTGAAGAAAAATCATTTTGAAAAAAATCTTTCAAAATTTCTGTATCGATCTTATCGTGCCGGACTTTTTCATAATCCTTCCCAAATTTTTTCAAGAGTTCTTCATATTCGCGCAAAAACAAGTTTGAATCAAGTTGCCGTTCGTTCCAGATCAAAACGACAAAGCCGTCGGGGCGCAAAATGCGTTTGAATTCAGTTCGGGTTTTCTCCTTATCGAACCAGTGAAAAGCCTGCGCGGCGATCACAAAATCGACCGAATTATCAGGCAAATTCGTATTTTCGGCAGTTCCGTCAACGCTTTGAAAGCGCGGAAATTCCCGTAAAAATTCTTCCGCCGCTGCGCGCATCGGCGCGTTCGGCTCGACGCCGCAAACCGCGTTGCCATTCACGAGAAAAAGCTTCGCGGAAATGCCGGTTCCCGAACCGATGTCGGCGATCACGGAATCTTCCCGCAAATTCATTTCGGCGCGAAACAGATCTAAAACTTCCGGCGGATAACCGGGGCGATATTTGACGTAATTTTCGACACGATTTGAAAATCTTTCGACGGTATTTGTCATAAAAAACATTATTCCATAACTTCTTCGCCCGACCATTCGCTCTTTTTCGAATGCGGAATATCGAATTGATCCAAAATGCGAAAACACAAATGTTCGACAAGTTCTTCGATCGTTTTCGGGCGATGATAAAATCCCGGACTCGCCGGCAAGATCCGCGCGCCGGCGCGGGATAATTTCAACATATTTTCGAGATGGATCGCGTTATACGGCGTTTCGCGCGGAACGACGACGAGCTTTCGACCCTCCTTCAGACAAACATCCGCCGCGCGGTGGATCAAATTTGTTCCTGCGCCCGTCGCGATCGCGCCAAGCGTTCCCATCGAACACGGCACGATGATCATTCCGGCTTGTTTATTCGAACCCGAAGAAGGCTTCGCCGCGAGATTGTCGAGCCGCCAAAAACGGATGATTTTCGAATCTTTTGCAAGTCCGAGCCAGTCGTTGATCTTTTCGGCGTTCGGATCTTTCAGATTCGCGCCCATTTCGACCTGTGCGACCGTCGGCGCAACGCCTGACATCACGAGATTGATCGTTTTGACGGCGTCGCTTGCCGCCAATAATTGCAGGGTGCGAAAGGCGTAAATAGTGCCTGAAGCACCCGTCATTGCGACTGTCAATTCCATATAAAAATAACTCTACACTTTTGAAAAAAATTATGCCAACCACCGCTTGTCCGATTTTTGAACAATTTTGATGACCGCACTGTGACAAAAAAAGGCAACATTCCGCGATTCGGATAAGTGCGCAATGTTTACTTTGAAGATATTCCTGATCTGCAAGCTGCAGCTTTCTTGATACTAAAGCACAACAAAATACGCGTTTATGATTGAAGCCGGAATTTTTTTCGGACGAAAAGGAATCTAGAAAGTGAATGGCATCGAAATTGCTATTGAATCAAACGGAGTTAAGGTAATGAGTCAGAGAATTTTGGAAAACGAGGTTTTATTAAATTTGGTCAGTCACCACGCGGTTTCGTGGGCATTTGTGAAATTGTGTTGGGCTTACAAATACGTTAGCTTCCTGATCTGATTTATAAATTAGTTCTTTTGTTTTTTTGAGGAATAACGGCGCGACGCTTCGCCGTTATTTTCATTTTTAAAGCCATTTTGCCGTAAGTCGCGCAATTGAATACACTGGAAAGATGAATTCAAATGACATTGAAGAAATCTTGCGGGCGCATTCAAGCGGAGATCTTTCCGTCGCGGACGCGACCATCCGGCTGAAAAATTTATCTTACGAAAATATCGGTTATGCACGGGTCGATCATTCACGCGCTGTTCGGCAGGGCTTTCCCGAAGTGATCTTCGGGCAGGGAAAAAAGAAAGAACAGATTCTCGGAATCTTTGAAAAACTCGTCGCGCGTTCCGCCAATGTTCTGATCACCCGCACAAATGCGGAAGTTTACGGCGAAATTCGCAATGTGATGAGCGATGCGCAGTGGCACGAAGACGCCCGCATTATCCGCGTCTTTCGCGACCAGACCGAACTCGGCGCGGGAGAAATTGCGATCGTCACCGCCGGCACGAGCGATATTCCGGTCGCCGAAGAAGCCGCCTTGACCGCCGAAACGATGGGCAATCGCGTCAAACGGATCTGGGACGCGGGTGTTGCGGGAATTCATCGGATCTTGTCGGAACGCACGATCTTGCAGAATTCGCGGGTCGTCATTGTCGTCGCCGGAATGGAAGGCGCGCTGCCTTCGGTCGTCGGCGGTCTGGTCAAAGTTCCGGTCATCGCCGTGCCGACCTCGATCGGTTACGGCGCGAGTTTCGGCGGCATTGCCGCGCTCCTCGGAATGCTTAATTCGTGCGCGTCAAACGTCACGGTCGTCAATATCGATAACGGTTTCGGCGCGGGTTTTGTCGCCGGTTTGATAAATCGCAAGTTTGAAAACGAGATTGACACCGAAGCTGAAACGGACGCAAAAATTATCTAATTTCAAAAAGGTCCTCGCGGTGAAAAATATTATGTCGCGGAATAAACAAAAACTTTGCCTTGCGCTCTGCGTTGCTTTTTCGATTTTTCTGGCGGGATGTCTCAGCGGCGGCAAACGCGTGCCGGATCTCGACGCGATCTTTGCGCAGACCAAACTTCGCAAGGGCAAACGCCCGGTCATCATCATTCCGGGCATTTTGGGCAGCGAACTGGTCAATTCCGAAACAAAAGAACGCGTCTGGATCTATCTTTCAACTCCGAAAGGCGATGGTTTGAGTCTGCCGATCTCGCCTAATCTGGCACAAAACCGCGACCAACTCGTCGCGACAAGAATCATCGAACGCGCGAAAATTTCGAACTTTTTGCCCGAAGTCTCGATCTACGAAGCCTTGATCCGATCAATGGAACGCTACGGCGGCTACGCGCGGGGTGATTGGGAAAATCCCGACATTTCGAACGGCGGAATGGATACGTATTACGTTTTTGCGTACGACTGGCGGCGCGATAATGTTGAAAATGCGCGGCTTTTGATGCGTAAAATTGCTGAATTAAAGCAAAAACTCGGCGATTCTGATTTGCGTTTCAATGTCATCGCGCATTCGATGGGCGGCTTGATCGCGCGTTACGCGGCGATGTACGGCGACGCGGATTTGCCGTCAGACGGCGAAAATGCCGTCCCGAACTGGCACGGCGCGAAGGATTTTAACAAGTTCTTGATGTTCGGCGTGCCGAATGAAGGTTCGATGTCTTCGCTCGAAACTTTGCTCAAAGGCTATCATCTCGGCGGTTTTAAGATCAGCGTTCTCAATCGGGAAGTCGCGATCACCGCGCCCGCTGTTTTTCAGATCCTGCCGCATCAAAAGACGACGCGTTTCTATGACGAAAACCTTAATTTAATCAGCGTCGATCTCTACGATCCCGAAACGTGGAAAAAATACGGCTGGTCGGCTATCGCGGACCAATCGTTTCGAAATAAATTTGCCGGACAAACCAGAGCGACCGAAGCGAACGGCAAAAAAAGTGAATTTGCGGGCGTCACGCTCGATGAATTGGACAAATATTTTGCCGCCGTTCTCGCCCGCGCGAAATCTTTTCAAGATGCGCTCGATGCCGATACTGCGGTGCCGCCCGCGCTTTCGTTTTTCGCTTTCGGCAGCGATTGCGACGACACGCAGGACGGCGCGATTCTCCGTAAATATCCGAAATCGGAGGCGTGGCAGACGATCTTTACGCCGAAAGAATACAAAACTTCAAATGGTCGGTCGATCAGCGAATCGGAAGCGAAAGCAAAACTCTACGCGCCCGGCGACACGCTCGTCACGCGCCGTTCGCTGCTTGCCGAAACGCTCGCCGAAGAAAATTACCTTAACCCGGTTCCGCGCCGAAATCTGCCCGTGACGGCGACCTTTTCCTGCGAACTGCACAACGATCTGCCGAACAATAAGATCTTACAGGACAACTTTTTAACGGCTTTGATGCAGGAATTGACACAATAGAAAAACATTGCATGACGCTCAGCTTTTTTGTTAATCTTAAAGGCAGTTATTTTGAAACTTCAAACCTTTTTAGCCCCGTAATTCAATTATGCTCAAACAATGCTTTTCAGTCTTTTCAATATTTTTCACATTGCTTTTTCACGCAACATTTACGGTCGAAATAAAAGCACAAACCGACAATTCGCGTGATTTCGCCGAAAGATTCGCAATGCGGTCCGCCTATTTGATCTCTTCTGCCGAGGCAACTTATCAAGCAACAGTCGGTGCCGGAACGTTCGGTTCGCTGAACGAGTTGAGTCAAGCCGGTTATATTGATTCGGCTTTGGCAGGCGGCGAAAAATACGGCTATGTTTTCGTGCTGACACAAACTGCGCCGACCGCAACGATGCCGGCAAGATTTTATCTGACCGCAACGCCGCGCAGTTACCCGAAAACAGGTCGCCGTTCATTCTATACCGATCAAACGGGCGAATTTCGCGGCGCGGACAAAAACGGTGCGACGGCAACCGTCAGCGATCCGCTACTTGACGATTGCGTCTTTTCGGGTGTTTTCAATAATGAAGGCTGCGTGATCCGCGATCTGCGAATGCTTCACGGTGCACAGATGACATATCAGGCAACTGCCGGAAACGGGAATTTCGGGACATTCACAAATCTTTTTGCCGCCGGATTAATTAATTCGAGAAGAGCGAGCAGAACCAATCACGGTTACACGTTTGTTGTCAATTATATCAATCTGACTCCAAATTTTCCGGCTTTCTTCTATTTCAAGGCGACTCCGACAAATTACGGCGTAACGGGAGTGAGATCGTTTTATATAGACATCAACGGAATTTTGCGAGGCGCGGACAAGCAAGGTGCGCCTGCCGACGAAAATGATCCGCCAATTAACAATTAAAGGTTGCTTTTTAGGGATTCAGCAAAACGTAAAGTTTATCTGCCCAATCGGATTTTGCGCCGCGCAGGATCTCGTATTGGACGGCAGCTGAATCGCGGTCGCCGAGTTTTAAGTAGGCACGACCGAGATTGTAGCGCGCCTTGTCAAAGTCGGGATTATAGGCGACGGCGTTGTTAAAGGCTTCGAGCGATTCCTCGGTCTTGCCGACTTCAAAATAACTTTCGCCCAGATAATTATAGGTTTTCGCGTCGGGTTTGTAGATCTTCAGCTGTTCAAAGGCGGCGAGCGAATCCGTATAGCGTTTTTGTTTGAAATACGCCGCGCCGAGCTGTTCAAAGGCGTTGGCGTAATCGGGTTTGAGCGCGATCGCGCGTTTGTAGGCGAGCATCTCTTCGTCGGTGCGGTTTAGTTTGCCTAACGAGAGACCGAGCGCGTATTGCGCGTCCGGATTGTCGGTGTCGAGTTTTGCCGCCTGCCGGTAGGCATCGACCGCGTCTTTGTATTCCTTCAAAGCAAAGCTCGACGCGCCGATATTGATATAGGTTTCCGCCCAATCGGGACGCAGCCGCGAGGCTTGCCGCGAGGCTTTCAAAGCTTCCTGATGGCGTCCCATCATCCCGTAGGAAAATCCCGCCTGATACCACGCTTCGGCGTAATTCGGATCTGTTTCGGTCGCCTTTTCAAAAAACTGGACGGCGCGCGCATAATCGTCGCGCGAGAGCTGTGCCAAACCCTGCGCATAAAAATTCTGCGCGGCGGAGCGTTTATTTCGGAGCGTTTCATTGTTGAGCATCGAAAAAGTTTGCAGTTCGCCGATCTTTAATTGCGCGATCCTTTCCGACGGGACGGCAAAATTCAAACTCTGACCTTCGGCAGCTTGGAGCGTCGCGATGCCGATCACTTGACCGAGCATATTGACGACCGGCGAACCGCTTGAACCGGGCGAGATCGGCGCGGTGATCTGGATGATCTTGCCGTAGCCGGAAATTTCGCGGACGGCGGAAACGATGCCGTTCGAGACCGAACCTTCCAAACCGTAAGGATTGCCGATGACAACGATCGATTCGCCTTCGAGCGGGACGCGCTGCATAATTTGGAGCGGAACCGCCGTGCCCGCCGGAACATCGACCTGCAAAAGCGCGAGATCACCTTCGCCGTCAATCGCGAGAACGCCTTTGACAGGAAATTTTTTGCCGTCGAAAAGATGAATTTCGGCACGGCTCGATTTTTCGATGACGTGGCGGTTCGTGATTATTTTGTTGGTCGCGACAAAAAAACCGCTTCCGCGCGAAACCGTGTTGCCCTTCGCGTCAAAGGTTTCGATGGCGACCGCCGAGGGCTTGATGCGTTTGACGAGCTCGGGCAAAAAATCCTGCGCCGCCGCCGAAAATGCGCCGCCCGACAGAATTATAATCAGAAAGATTGTTTTGACGATAAACTTCATCTTTTGAACAATTGCTTCTTCCGAATTATAAAGGTTTTATTTGCGTCAAACAAATAGATGTTGGTTGGAATTGAGAATGTTGCCGAAAAATGGCGGGGCGCGACGGACTGTCCCGCGCCCCGCCATTTTGATTATTTAACGATTCCGTTTCCATCCAAAGCCGTGTAAACGTCGGTTTTGTAAAGACCGAGCCATTTGTCGGAATCGGGCGTTTTGAAAAGCTCGGCGTAAACTTTTGAATTAAAACTTTCGATTTCGGGCGGTTTGGCGCGCTGTTGATTGAGCCATTCGTAAAGTTTTGTGTGGAAAAGAAAATCGTTGCGCGTCGTGTCGAGCGCGACGTAATTTGTGAGATTCGATAAAAGACTCGTCAATTGTGCGCCGGTCAAATCGTTTCCGGCGTTCTGACGTTTGATAAAAGCAACGCTCGCGTCATCGAATTTGGTCGCGCCGGCGTAAAGTTTCGAGAGTTTTTTCCAGTCGTCGAGATTAATTTGCGGTTCAAAACGTGAAAAGTTATCGTAAATACCGCGTAAAATCGTCGTTTCCGTAATCATTTTGGTCACCGCTCGCGGCATCGCATCCAACGCGCCGGTGCCGTCCGGCAGCTCGGTCAGCGTAACTTTTGCCGCCGCGACGGATTTTTCGCGTTTCGTTTTGATCTCGTCAAACATCATTTTTCGATAACGAAGCGCGACTATTTCTTTTTGATTGTCCGGCGTGTTGTTGATCGTTTTGTTGATTTTATAGCCGGTCGTGAGATATTTCAGAAAACCCGACGGACTGTAAAGACCGGGCAGCGCGTCGATAATTTCGCCGTTTTCGTCCAAAATATAATGAATGCTGTTGCCCGTCAAGGTGCGTTCGATTTTGCGCCCGTCGCCGAAATCGATCGTCACTTTGGGCGCGGGACGCACGGATTTCCAATGGAGAACGTAATTTTCGCGCAAGTATTTGGAAATATCAGAGTTTGAATAAAGCAATGCGCGGAAAAATCTCGAATTCGCACAGCTGAATTCTTCGTTCAGATTACCGAGCAGACGGAGCGATAGGATCGGTCTATTTTTGGCGTCGGCTTGTTTTTTGGCGGCGTCGAGATCGGTGAACCAGAACAGACGCGACGCGTAAGCATCTTTTTGTTGGGCGACCGAATCAAGCGCAAACGCGATTCGTTGCCAATCATCGCCGCCCGCGCCGGTCTGCGAAAATTTGGCGATTTCGGCGGAATAGCTTTGAAAAAGCGCGTCGAGACCGTCTTGACCGAGCGCACGAAGATTTTTGATCGCTTCGGCGGAAATGGCGGAATCATTGGAAATTGCTTGCAGCGCGAGTTCTTCGCGTGTTTTCGATTCGGCAAAAACCGAACCGACAAACATTGAAACAATGATTCCCAAAATCCAAAAAGTTTTAATTTTCATACGTTTCTCCTTGCAGGTTGTAAAATGAACGATGTTGATTGGAGAACTTGCGGAACGATTTGGTTGCTTTATCGGCACGCCAAACGGGCGCGATGCGGTAAAAGTTTATAATTTGACATTATGTACTTTGGACATAAACCAAGCCCAAAATCTAAAATCTAGAGTCCAAAATCGACATTATTCCGACAATCGTTCGATAAAATCGGCAACTTCGGCGAAGGATTCCGCATAGAGTTCTGCCGGAAAGCGGCGGCGAATATGGTCGTCGTCGAAGATCCTGCCGCCCAAAATGATCGGGATCTTGAGTTTGACCGCCGCCGCGCGAAATTCTTTATAATCGCGTGAAAGCCTTTCAAACTCGGTCAGATAAGTTGCCGACAG
Organism: Pyrinomonadales bacterium; assembly: GCA_038330465.1. Lineage (GTDB taxonomy): Bacteria > Acidobacteriota > Blastocatellia > Pyrinomonadales > Pyrinomonadaceae > JAFDVJ01. The sequence continues at coordinate 1,019 of JBBQOA010000083.1, read as the reverse complement.
GCAGACGGTTTGCGGCGCGTATTGAAGGATCTCTTCGGTCAGCGAAAAAAGCGGTGTGTTCGCGCCGAAATTCATCACTTCCCAACCTTCGTTTTCGATCGTCAACTGCGCGAGATACGTCGGCAATTCGTGCAGATCGCCTTCAAACGCCGCGCAGAACGCCATTTTCCCCTTCATTTCGGGCAGGGGCAGCGAAGTCCGCAATTTATGGACGGCGTAATTCGCCGCCCGCGTCGCGAGATGTTCCTGCGCGACACTCAATTCGCCGCGATACCATAATTCGCCGACGCGCCGCATTGCCGGACCGATCAAATCGTCGAAAATGTCCGTCAGGATCGTGCCCTGCAGATAAGCGCCAATGATAAAATTCGCGGTGTCTTCTTCGCAACCGGCGATCAGCAGATCGAAAAGCGAAGATTCCGAATTGGTCTTGTTTTTGCGCCGTGCGACCGAACTTAAAACCGACTGGTCGCCGTGACAGGTCTTTTGCCCGAGACCCTGATCGCGCTGAAAACGGGCGATCTCTTCGGCGCGGAAACGGCGATGTTTGCCGCTCGTTCGTTCTGATTTTAAAAATCCGGCATCTTCCCAACGCTTAACGGTCGCATCGCTGACGCGGCATAAACGGGCGACTTCTTTGGTGGTTAAATAATTTTGCTCTGACATTTGCATCTTGATTGTAATTTATTTGCTCCGATATTTTAAGAACTTGTCCGTCATAATTCCGGAAAGCTCCGTTTGAGATCTAAAATATTATTATACATAAATCGCTCAAAACGCTCAATGTGGGAAACTGTAAAGTGAAATATCAAAGTATAATTCATAAATTGCTTGTGTCTGCTTGACAAAATGATGAGCGGTTTATAATATAGAAATCGCTCAAACCGCTCAAAATGGTTTGAGACAAATTTTGTAAAAAGAGAAGGATAATTATGATTAAAAGATATATGAAAGGATTTTTTACGGCAGTTGCAGCGGCATTTTTGTTTTTCGCCGCCCAAAACGTTTCCGCGCAGATG
>JBBQOA010000082.1:0-11296 GCA_038330465.1 Pyrinomonadales bacterium | reverse complement strand
AAATGATCACGCGCAAACTGAACGAACCCGAAAAACCCGAAGAAAACAAACCGCAAAGTACGGCGCAGGTTAAAGAAAAGAATAAAACGGCAGTTAAATGAACGACCGCAAAAATTATAATTCGATAGTTTTCCTGACGACGCTGAGCGTTTATCTCGGCTTGGTGCTCGCGGGCGGCGCGGTGCCTTCGGTTTTGGCGCAGGCGGCAACGACGCGCGGGTTTGATATTAAAAACGAGATCGTTCTTGAGGACGATTTAGACAAAAAGCCTGACGATGAAACTTGCTCTGAACTAGGAAGTTTTGCCGAAAAAAGATTAAAAGAGTTTGGATTTAACCAATATATAGCAATAGATTTTGCCAATCTTATAAAAGGCTCAATTACCGATTTTGTCATTTCAAATAATGAAATAGATTCCTCTAATAGTAAAAGCAATTTACTTGATTTTCTTCTTCCAAAATCAAGCGGTAATGTTTCTAAAAATTCGCTTAGTTTTAAGATCGATTCTTTAAAGTCAGAATCAAAATTTAGTTTTACTTATTCACTTGATTCAGCAACGGACGCTTATCTTCTTGCTTCTGCTTTTGATTACGAATTCAAATACGAAAATTGTAAATCAAACCATGAATTTGAGAAGTTAATTTATACAGGCAGCGACATTTCCTACAAAAATAACCAGGTTTTCATCGTCACCCGCCTGCCTCGCGGTTCGATCGACGCTTTGCTCGCCCGAAAAGACGCACAATAACGGCGGCGAGTGAAAGAAGCGAAAAATTTATACTTTCCAATCAGACAACTCGCCTGAACTTTAATAATTTTTATAAGCTAATGTTTTGAGTCACGCCTTTAGGCGGTTTCTGCCAGCGAAGCGCGGCGGAAGAAAACACGCTAAAGCGTGGACTCTGAACTAAAACAGAAGAGGAATTTTATGGCAGTTAATAGTTTTGCAGACAAAATAGTTAAGAAAATTTTCGGCACGAGCAGCGACCTGTTTTTGAAAAAGGTCAAACCGCTCGTCGATCAGATCAATGCGCTCGAACCTTCGATTCAGAAACTTTCCGACGAAGAATTACGGGTGAAAACCGAAGAATTCAAGGCGCAAATTCAAAGCGCGCTCGAAGGCATCAGCGACAAGATCGAACGCCGCAAACGCGAGCAGGAAATTTTGAATGAAATTTTGCCGGAAGCCTTTGCGGTCGTTCGCGAAGCTTCCGTCCGGGTTACCGGAATGCGGCATTTCGACGTCCAATTGATCGGCGGCATCGCGCTTCATCAGGGACGGATCGCCGAGATGCGCACCGGTGAAGGTAAAACGCTTGTCTCGACGCTTCCCGCGTATCTAAACGGACTCACGGGACGCGGCGTCAATGTCATCACGGTCAATGATTATCTGGCGCTCCGCGATTCGGAATGGATGGGCAAGATCCATAAATTCCTCGGTTTGTCGGTCGGCTGTATCCAAAACGATATGGACGATTACGAACGCAAGGAAGCCTACGCCGCCGACATCACTTACGGAACCAACAACGAATTCGGCTTCGATTATTTGCGCGACAATATGAAGTTCGATGTTGAATCTCTGGTGCAGCGCGATCATTATTTCGCGGTCATCGACGAAGTTGACTCGATTTTGATCGACGAAGCGCGGACACCGCTGATCATCTCGGGCGCGTCAGACGAAGCGACCGACAAATATTTCTCCGCCAACGAGATCATTCCGCATCTCGAACGCGGACATAAGGACGAAGAAACCAAAGTCACGACGGGCGATTATCTGTTGGACGAAAAAAATCACTCGGCGGTGCTGACCGAAGCGGGCGTCACCAAAGCGGAAAAGCTTTTGGGCGTTTCCAACCTTTATGATCCGGCGAATATGGAGATGCTGCACTGCGTCGAGCAGTCGCTCAAAGCGCACACGCTCTATAAAAAAGATCACCACTACGTCGTGCAGGAAGGCGAAGTCATCATCGTTGACGATTTCACCGGACGGCTGATGTCGGGTCGCCGCTGGTCGGACGGACTTCATCAGGCGGTCGAAGCCAAAGAAGGCGTCAAGATCGAACGCGAAAACCAAACGCTTGCAACGATCACTTTGCAGAATTACTTCCGAATGTATGAAAAACTTTCGGGAATGACCGGGACGGCGGAAACCGAAGCAGAAGAATTCGGCGAAACATACGGGTTGGACGTCGTCGTTATTCCGACCAACCGCCCGATGGTTCGCAAAGACAATTCCGATGTCATCTACCGCACGTTGCCCGAAAAATGGGACGCCATCATTGACGAGATCAAAGAGCGTCACGCCAATGGTCAACCGATTCTGGTCGGAACGGTTTCGGTCGAAAACTCCGAACTTGTCGCCGAGAAATTAAAAAAGATCGGCGTTCCGCACAATGTTTTGAACGCTAAATATCACGAACGCGAAGCCGAGATCGTCGCCCAAGCCGGACGCAAAGGCGCGGTCACGATCGCGACCAATATGGCGGGACGCGGAACCGATATTTTGCTCGGCGGCAACCCCGAATTTCTCGCGCGTGAATATCTCAAACGAATGGAGATCAATCCGGACGACGCAACCGAAGCGCAATTTGAAGAACAACTCGAAAAAGCCAAACGGGTCGTCGCCGAAGAGCATAAAGAAGTCGTCGCGGCGGGCGGTTTGCAAATTCTCGCGACCGAACGCCACGAATCGCGCCGCATTGATAATCAGCTTCGCGGTCGTGCCGGACGGCAGGGCGATCCGGGCGCGTCAACCTTCGTGCTCTCGCTCGAAGACGATCTGATGCGGATCTTCGCGGGCGACAAAGTGCGTTCGATGATGGAATGGCTCGGGATGGAAAAGGGCGTCGCGATCGAATCCAAGACGGTTTCGAAACAGATCGAACGCGCTCAAAAAGCGGTCGAAGCGCGTAACTTTGAAACGCGTAAACATGTTCTCAAATACGACGACGTGATGAACAAACAGCGCGAAACAATTTACGGACTCCGCCGTCAATTGATGTTCGAACCCGAACATCGCGAATATCTCCTCGGCGAATCAGGCGTTGCGCGCGATCTGCTGCACGATCTCACCTTCAGTTTTCTCAGTCCGCAGATCCCGTCCGAAAAATGGGAGATCGAGACCTACGCGGCAGAGATCGAAAGCATCTACGCGGTCGATCCGGCGGTTGACGCGAATGTCGATTTCAAGAAGATGAACCCTGCAGAAATCGAAGACGCGGTCTGGAAAAAAGCGTCGGAAAACTATGCCGAAAAGGAAAAGCTTGCCGGCGGCGAATCGCTTCGCGCCTACGAGCGTTACATTATGCTCAACATTATTGACTCGCAGTGGAAAGACCATCTCCTCTCGATCGATCATTTGAAACAGGGCATCGGACTCGTCGGCTACGGGCAAAAAGATCCCCTCGTCGAATACAAAAAACAATCGTTCGATATGTTTCAGGATATGCTCGACCGGATCGATACGAACACGGCGCGGTCGCTCTTTAATCTTGAGATCGTTGTCAAAGACGAACAGGAAGAGCTCGAACGCCTCGAACGGCTCGAACGCCAACGCGCCCGCAAACAAGCGGCGGGAATGGCTTTCACCGGCGCGATGGCAACCGCGAACGTCGCCGGCGACACCGAAGAAGTCCGCCACACGCCCTTCAAACGCGACCAGCCGAAGGTCAAACCGAACGATCCATGCTACTGCGGTTCCGGCAAGAAATTCAAAAAATGTCACGGCTCGGGAATGTAAGGAAGAAGTATTTAAAGTAACAACGCGAGATGGATATAAGCAATTTAGAATTGCTTATATCCATCTCGCGTTATAAATGTAGAAGTCAACGATTTTTTCGAACCTTCCAAATACAAAGCTGAAGTTCTTTTTACTTTGATTTGCGGATTCGCAAAGATCCTCTTTTTTATATCCGTTTTATCTCAGGCAAATTTACCGTAAAGGTTGCTCCCAAATTCTCGCCCGGGCTTTCCGCATTGATCGTGCCGCCGTGCAGCTCGACGATATGGCGTGTAATTGCTAAGCCTAATCCCAATCCGCTGTGTCTTTTTGTCGTGCTGTTGTCAATCTGCCGGAACCGCTCAAACACGTGCGGCAGAAATTCGGCGCTGATCCCTTGCCCGTTATCCTGAACGCTGATCTCTATATTTGAATTGAGCCGCTCAAGTTTAACCTGCACATTTCCGCCGTTCGGGGTAAATTTGATGGAATTCGATAAAAGATTCCACAAAACCTGCTGTAGGCGACTGCTGTCGCCGGAAACAAAACCGTTCGAGTCAAGCTCGGTTTGCAGGTGAATTTCTTTTGTGTTTGCCGCCGGAGCAACAATATCAACCGCATTTTCAATGATTTTTACCATATTGACACGCTGGATTTCCATAGTTAATTTGCCCGAAGTAATACGTGCAAAATCCAGAATATCTTCGATCAGAAATTTTTGCGCTTTGGCACTGCGTTCAATGATGTCAACCGCGTGTTTCGTTGTGCGGACATCGAGCACTTTGCCTTGCAGGATTTGCGTCCAACCCAAAATAGCGTTGAGCGGTGTCCGAAGTTCGTGGGAAACGACCGACAAAAAGTCGTCTTTCGCCAGTGTCGCGGCTTCGGCTTCTTTTTTTGCCTTGAGCAGTTCGTCTTCGAATTGATTACGTCGGTACATCGCCACCACCACGCAGTCATTATAAAAAACCCCTTCGCGGTCGTGCCGCACGGCATTTGCTAAAACGGGAATTTCTTCGCCGGTCCGGGAATGCAGCGACAAGTAAATCTCCGTGACTTTGCCGTGAAGTTTGAGAAGCGGAAAAAAATGTGTCTCGTAAAAAATCCGTCCCGCAACCGAAAGAAATTTTTCAAGGTGAAGTTCGCCCAACTCGCGACGTTCGTACCCAAGCAAATTAAGTAGCGTTTGATTTACTTCAACGAATTTTCCGTCATCGTCAAACACAAAAAAACCGCAGGGCGCGTTGTTTAATAATTCATCCATTAACTTCAAGTCTGAACGCCGCCCAGATAATCTTTGATTATATTGATCGTTTCCTGTGGGTGGCTCAGATGCGGACAATGCCCGCTCGCCTCTAAAAGACGCAGAGTGCTGTTTGGCGTATTTTTATGTAAAAACTCACCGACGGCAACCGGAGCAATAGCATCATCGGTGAGCTGAATGATCAAAGACGGAGTTTTCACCTTTGATAAATCGGCGCGGTTGTCGGAATAAAAAGTAGCTTTGGCAAAATGACGGGCAATTAACGGGTCGGTCGAACAAAAACTCTCCTCAAGCTCCTGACCGAGTTCCGGACGGTCGGGATTTTTCATAATCACCGGTGCCAGAAAATTTGCCCACGCGATATAGTTTTTGTCCATTAAATCGAGCAGTCCGTCAATGTCGGCACGGTCGAATCCGCCAAGATAATCCGCCTGATTGATATAGCATGGTGACGGAACAATTTGAATCAGTTCCCTGAAAAGTTCCGGTCTTTTGATGGACGCGAGGACGCCGATCATACTGCTGACGGAATGCCCGACGAAGATCACGTCCTGCAAATCAAGCGCGTCGCAAATCTCCACGATATCGCGGGCATAGCCATCCAGATTACTGTAACGTTCGGGCTTGTAGGCTTTGATGTCGGATTTTCCCGAACCGACGTAATCAAATAAAATGATTTGGTAATTTTCCTCAAAAGCAGGTGTCATAAAACGCCACATATTCTGCCCGCAGCCGAAACCGTGGGCAAATATCAGCGGCTGCGTGCCATTACCAAAAACCTTAACATTATTTCTTTCAAGAACATTTTGAGCCATTTGAATCTTTAAATTATTTCGAGAAATATAAATCATAGTAACACGTCTGTAAATATTTTAGAATGGCACATTCTTTTCAAAAATGATTATAAAAAGCCCGTCAAGCATTGGAAAAAGCAGTTGAGCTGAGTCCGCAAAATGCCGCAATCAGAGCCAATCCGGCATATCCATATTTGCGCAGTAATAAATTGAACGATGCACGGAACGAAGCAGCGCCCCTCATTCAGATCGAACCCAAATTATTTACGGTTTATTACATTCACGGAACGACATCGATCAGGGAAGGGTTTTAATTGATTTTCAGCTTGCGAATCTCGACCTTATTCTGAATGTCGGCGGGCAGAACGAGGCGCAGAGAGTTTTCGCCGGCTTCGTTTTTGAGAACTTCGACCTTTAGATTTTCCGAAGGCAGATTGACAAAAAGCGATTGCGCGCCGTACAGAACAACGGTTGCCGTCTTGATTCCCTTTTCTGTTTTGACGGGTATCAGATAAGGTTTTTCGATGCGTTTTTCGCCGATCCGGAACGATACGTCAACGACGGTCGTGTCGATCAGACGAACCTTCGGACTGATGATGTTGAGCGCCACCTGTTGCGCGGTAAAATCTTCGCGGTGACCTTCGACATCGACCTTTTCGGTCGAGATCGAATCGATCGGTTTGACGAAACTTTCGGGTCCGCGCACACGAACCATTTGCGGCGCGATCGCGATATTGTAGATTTCGGAATCTTCCGCCACGGCGCCTTCGGTTTCGGCTTTGACGCGAACGTCGCGTTCGATAATTCTTTCGAGTTTGACGGCGATGCGGGTCGGCTGAATCTCTTCGAGTTTGAAACCGGCGGGCAGCTCGATGCTGACATTATCAGGCGTGATCTGCACCGTCCGGTCGCCCGCCTGAACGTCCGTCAGATCAACCGTGACCGTCAGATCGCGCTGATTTATCTGGTCGATCTTGCTTTTATCACCGGAAATTTTGATGTCAACTTCGGTCACCGGCGAATTGGTCACTTCAAGGTCATTGGCAACCCGCAAACTGAGCGGAACGCCGGAAAGACGGCGCGAAGTCGGCGTTCGAAGTCCGGTCACGCCGAGCCACAAGCCGAGTGTGATGACCAGCGCGATGAGCTTCATCAGCCAATCATCGAGAAAAACCTTGTGGAGCAGCCGCGCCAAAAACGCCTTTTTCTCTTTCTCAAAAAATTTTTCAGTCGGGAATAGCATCTTTCTATTTTGGATTTTAGATTTTGTTTTAAATCGGTTTTAAGTTGTCAATTCAAAATCCAAACTCAGCCGACGGTAATTTCCGATTCCGATTCCTTCATCGTTTTTGTTTGTTCGCGTTTGCGTTCGACGACGGGAATGTCCATCGCGCTGAGCAGCAAACTTCGAAGCTGCGTGGTATCGAGATGGCGTTTCATCGCGCCGTTTTCAATAAATGTTATCAAACCTGTTTCTTCGGAAACAACCACCGAGATCGCGTCCGAGCCTTCCGTAATACCGATCGCCGCGCGGTGACGAGTGCCGAGCTCGCGCGAAATGCCTGCATTTTTTGTCAGCGGCAGAAAGACCGAAGCCGCCGCGATGCGTTCGCGCTGAATGACCACGGCGCCGTCGTGCAGCGGCGTTGACGGATTAAAGATCGTCACGAGCAGATCGTAACTGAGTTTTGCATCGAGCTGCACGCCCGCGTCAATAAAATTCCGCAGCCCGACATCGCGTTCGATGACAATCAAGGCGCCTGTTTTTTCCGAAGCGAGCGTCGTCACCGCCAGCACGATCTCGTCATAGATCGTGTCGCCGAGACCGCCGCGATGCCGCCGCAGGATCGGAAAGCGCAGACGATTGCCGAAATAGATCAAGGCTTGGCGGATTTCCGATTGAAAAAGAATGACGATCGCCAAACCGACATACGGAACGCCCGACCGCAAGACAAATTCGAGCGTCGTTAATTCCTGCGCGACCGCCAGCCAATAGAGCAGACCGAGCAGCACCATTCCGACAACCGTCGGCACGGCACGCGTTCCGCGCAGAAGTTTCAGCACGACATAGACGATGATAAAAACCATCGTGATATCGAAAACATTTCGCAAGGTGCTGATGTTTGGAATGTAATCAGTTATCTGCATTTGCCGAAATTAAAAGTTGCTTGAAAAAGTTCAAAATTGAAAGAACCTAAATAAAAAATCTGCGGAGATTTGTCTGCATCGGCAAAGATCCGCGTCCTATTTCTTAGTTTTCAAACAGCTTCTTAAACATTTATAGTATCAATTTTGGATCCGGTTTGCCCGATCCCTCTATTTTTTATCTTTAATTGTTTGAATAATCTGAAATCTAGTCGAACTATCTTTCTGATTGACTGACGCGAGAATTTTTCAAAATTTGCTTCACGCCCGGAGAGAGCTTTGACAAACAATCTTCCTTACGATGCCGTTCGGGGGCAATTTGGATTGCTTACCGAACAAAAACTACTTTGGAAAGATGCCTCTGATGTTTAATTCCTAATTTCTTTTTCGCAGTCTGCCGCGCTGAAGATACCCGACCAATTCGCCGCGCCCGTTGAGCACGCCGAGCGAACCGATGCCGTTTTCGCGCATTAAGATCTTCGCCTCGCTCAGCATCGTCTCGGCTTCGACAAAATATTCGGGCGTGACGGGGCGCATCACGCTGCGGATCTTTGTTTTGTGCCAATCTTCCCGCGGCAGTGTTTTTAGATCTTCGAGCATCAGAACGCCGTAGAACTGTTTATTTTCGGCGACCAGAAAAACCGTCCGCCGGTGAAGCGGCAAAATCGTGTCAACAAATTTCAAAACATCCGCTTCGGGCAAGATCGTGACGGGCAGCTGCATCGCTTCTTCAACCTTTAGATTTTCAAATTCATTGATTTGTTTGATAATTCCCTGCGCCGCGTCATACAAAAAAACACCGACCAGAATCGTCCAAAAACCGGTAAAGAAACCGCCTTCCAAAAATAAAATAATAATTCCGAAAAAGATCAGCGCGAGCGCGATCATCTTTCCGAACTTGCCCGTCAAAACGGTCGCTTCGTTGAGATCCGTTCCGCGCCGCCAGAGATATGCCCGCAAAACTCTGCCGCCATCAAGCGGATAGCCCGGAAACATATTGAAAACCGCGAGCAGAAAATTCCAGAGTGCGAGAAAAAACGCGAGCGTCACAAGAATTTTCAGTTCGAGCGAATTGGCGACCGCCATCAAACCGACAAAGCCGAGCGCGATCAGAAAGCTTGCGGTAGGTCCGGCGATCGCGATCCGAAATTCGGCGCGCGGCGTATCGGGTTCGTGCCGAAACCGCGCCAAACCGCCGAACGGATGCAGAACGATCTCCAAAACCTCGACGCCTTCGAACCGCGCCGCGACGGCGTGGGCATATTCGTGAAGAAAGATCGAACCAAAAAGCACGAGCGTCGTCAGCAGTCCGAGAACAAAACAGCTCGGAAAGTTGTCGATCAATCTTGACGAATAAAGATTTGCCGCCGTGATCGAAGACATCAGCGCGAGCACAAAAAACCAACGCAGATCGATCCGCACGGGAATTCCCGAAACGTGTGTAACAAGAATCTGACGTTTTAAGAATTCGAGTTGGCGCATCAATAAAAGTCGGCAGAACCGATACGAACATTATCGTTGCGTAGTTTTTAAAAGTAAAGAGTGCGGGTTTGCCAAATCTTAAATTAACCGCCAACAGTTGCGTTATCGAAAGCAGATTGTTATATTTTCTATTCGGCTTTTGCTTAAGTTTAAAGCCAAAGCATTGAAAAACGGGGACGTAGCTCAGCTGGGAGAGCGCTGCAATGGCATTGCAGAGGTCAGGGGTTCGATCCCCCTCGTCTCCACCATTTGTTTTCAACTATTTACAGCGACCTGCTGATTTCCATTTGCCACGAGTGGCAGGATTTTGGCAGGGTTTTGTTTTTCAAGGCTGTTAACTGCTTCGCGCAGAATGTCTGTTCCGCGTTTATAACGGTGAACACTGCGGTGGTCGCCGTGTCCGAGAAGTTTGGCAATCGTCGAATCATTGTAATTATTTTCATCGAGTCTCGTCCCAAACGTCCGGCGCAGATCGCGAATCGTTAAATGACCGATCTTTGCCCGTCTGGCAGCTCCCAGACAGGCTGTTTTCACTGAAAGTCCTTGCTGTCCTGTCTTTGGACTCGGAAAGAATAAATCCGACCCGTTATGCCGCCGACTCGCCAGCAGATCGTAAACCGTCTGGTTCATCGGTATCCCGACAAATCTTTTGGTTTTGCCTTGAGTCAGCCGAATTATTTGTTCGTTCCAATCGACATTGAATTTTGATAATCCGAGCGCATCGTTTTGCCTGAGCCCGGTATTGAGCACCAGAAGACAAACATCCCGCGCCCAATCGGATTCAAATTCGGCGAAGAATTTTTCCTCGTCTTCAACATTGAGAATCTTATTCTGAATGTTATCGAATTTCGGTTTCTCGACCCGCGAACACGGGTTGTATTCCAGATAGTCGTTCTTTATCCCTAAAGAAAAGACTTTCGAGATGATCGAGAGTTCCCGGTGGACGGTTGCAGGCTTACGCGGCGTTTTATGCTGAGTCTCCAAATTCGCCCGGCAGGCTTTGAATTTTTCCACATCAGCCGCTTTGATCTGCCGCAGATGCCTGCCGCCAAAATACGGCATTGCCGCTTTGCAAATCCGGACTTCATTATCAAAAGTAACTTTCGAGTGATTTTGTTCAGCGTAGGGAAGATAATACTCGATCAAAAAATCTTCAAACAGTATCTCCTTGTCGCTGAGTATTCCGCTCTTTTCAAAGAACAATTGGTGTTTCCACTTAGTCTCTACTTTTTCGGCTTGTTTCTTCGTCGTTTTTTCGGGCAATCTCCGCTTGTAGGAATTGCCGTCAAATTCAAACTGAATGAACAGCCGCTTTGTCTTTTTGTCTGTGTAAATCGGCATAAAAGTCTCCTTTTTGCCCAGACCTAAGCCGTGCGTATATTTTAGCTTATTCCGAGTAAATTGGCATATTTGTTTTGAGATTTATTAAGATTTGATAGTTTTTTTTTAGCTTTGGATTTTTTCTTCGCTGAACTTTCAACAGGCATTGAATTTTCATTTTCCATAGTTAAATTTAGCAGATAGCTTTCGACCTCATCGACACTAAAGAGCATATCTCTGCCCAATCGAATATGCGGAATTTTGTATTCTAAAACGTATTTCCGAAAAGTTTTTTCGCAACGGTTCAAATGATTTGCCATTTGTTTCAAGGTTACTCGTTTTCTATTGTCTTTTTGGTCTTGCATAGTTTCTGAAAAAATGTTCGGGATGTTTGGGGTTAGTTAATGATTCGTTTCTGATCTTCTTCATCCGTTTTTGCAACATTGATTTGCTGCCCGCCTTCTGATGCGATGTTCACCTGATTCGGATTATTGATCGTCACCGGCGAATATCTTCGCAAATCTCTCAATTGCCGGAGCGTTCTGAGGAAGATTCGATTGTACCGATCTGCCA
>JBBQOA010000081.1:0-11346 GCA_038330465.1 Pyrinomonadales bacterium | reverse complement strand
CGATCGAGAGAACAGAAACCGTGCCCGAACCGTCATCGTCGGCGCCGTTGAATATTTTGTCGTCGCCGCGCGCATTCGGATTCGTCCCGATGTGGTCGTAATGCGCGCCGATCGCGACATATTCGTTTTTCAAAACCGGATCGCTGCCTTCCCAGACTGCGACGACATTTTGCGTGTATTTCGTATCCGAAATGCTTACTGAATTGAGCGTCGCATTTTTGTTGATCGCAAACGCCGTCTTTGCGGTTTTGTCAGCCGCTTCGCCCGCGAAAATCGCGTCGCCGATCTTTTGCGAAGCAAGAAAGACCGGAATCGCGTTCGCATTATTTCCGTCGCCTTCGCGCAGTTTTTCAGGGTACGTCGTGCCGCGCGAGAAAAAGCCTCTGATCTGTCCCCACGCGCCTTGCAATTGCGGAGAAGCAACCAAAATAACGCCCGCCGCGCCTTTGGCTTGGGCATTTGTCACTGCATCAGCCCAATCGACGCCTTTCGTGCCCTTCAGATCTTCCGGCGTGACGCCGCTCGGCAGCGTCGTCAGATTGCGTTGGCTCGGAAAACCTTCGCTGTAAAGCACGACGACCTTGCCTTTCGCATCGACGCCTTCGAGCGCGTCAATGTTTTTCGCTTTGACCATCCAGCCGTTGCCGCCGAAAACCAGCGGCGCGTTCGACGCCGTGCCGTTTCCCGACATTCTGAAAAAATCGTCGTTCAAAACAAACTTCTGATCGCCGACCTGCAGAACGGTGTTGATCGCATCGATCGCCTCGCTTTTCAGCGCGATCCTTTGAAAGAAAGTGCCGTTGTCGCCCGCCGGTTTAAAACCCCAGCGCGAGAGCATCGTGCCGATGAATTTCGCCGTCAGATCGAGTCCATTCGAAGGTGTGTCGCGTCCGCCCATTTCGTCCGAAGCAACATAATATAAATAATCCTTGAGCTGCGCCGCCGTGATCGCGTCCGCCATTTTACGCTCTTTTGCATCGATCTTGACCTTTGTTTGCGCCAACCCGAACGACGGCAAAAGAAACGTCAAAACTAAAAATAAACCTAATAAATTTTTTCTCATTTTTCTCCAATATATGTACCGCAAAAAACACTGAACGCACACAGATCCCGTAATTTGAAATCTCAAATCGGAAACTGCCAATAAATTATTTTCTCCAGCGTTCGCTCGGCGTCCATGCGTGAAAATTCTTAAGTTTTCTACGCAAGTTAAAAGATTTTTGTTTCGCCGCCAACGGCAACAACGCAGATTTTATGTTCGTTGGCGAGCCTCAGCATTTCTTCTTTATCAAAGATCAAGGTTTTATTCGGCGTCAGACAAAGACAGGTCGCGCCGGCTTCGATCATTGTTCGAACGGTCGGAACGCCGACAACCGGCACATCAAAACGCATATCCTGATCCGGTTTGGCAACTTTGATGACCGTCAGCTTTCCTTTTGCCAATGTGCCCGCGCGCCGAATGGTCGCGTCGGTGCCTTCCATTGCCTCGATCGCGACACACGCTTTGGCGCGGACGACGATCGTTTGCCCGAGATCGAGCCGCGCAATTTCGCCCGCAATATGCAAGCCGTATTCGATATTTCCCTGTTCGATCTCGCTCGGCTGGCGTTTTGACAAAACACCAGCCGCCGCCAGTTGGTCTTGGATAAAGTATGTCGAATCAATGAGTTCGATGCCGTCTTTGGCAAGTTCGCCGGCAATTCCGCCGATCAGGCTGTCAGTATTGCGGCGCGGCAGATTGTAAAGCATCTTCGCCATTCGCCAATCGGGAAACGCGCCCGAAAATATCTGAACGTGTTTGACCTGTCCCGCCATTATCGCTTTTTCGACGCCTTCTTTCTTAAAAAATGAGATCATTTTGCCGAGTTGTCCGATGCCGACCCACAAAACTTTTTCGGCGATCTCTTCGATGCTTTTATCCGTTTCCTCTTTGATCGCGACGACTGCGAGTGACGCGCCCGCTTTGCGCGCGCCTTCAACGACCAGAAAAGGAAATCTGCCGTTGCCGGCAATCAAACCAAATTTCATAATTTGAAATATTTTACTCCCATTCGATCGTCGACGGCGGTTTTGATGAAATATCGTAAACAACGCGGTTGATGCCGCGAATTTCGGAGGTGATGCGCGATGAAACGGCTTGCAGAAAATCAAACGGCAGACGCGACCAATCAGCCGTCATTCCGTCGGTCGAAGATACGGCGCGAAGCGCGATCGTTTTTTCATAAGTGCGGAAATCGCCCATCACGCCGACCGATTGGATCGGCAGCAGAACGGCGAAAGCTTGCCAGACGTCGTTGTAGAGTTTGAAATTATGCAGTTCTTCGATAAAGATCTTATCGGCTCTTTGCAAAAGTTCGACCTTTTCTGGCGTGATGTCGCCGAGAATGCGCACGCCAAGTCCCGGACCGGGAAAAGGATGCCGCTGCAAGATCTCGGCGGGAATATGCAAATCTTTGCCGATCAAACGTACTTCGTCTTTAAATAATTCCCGAAGCGGTTCGATCAGTTTGAGATTCATCTTTTCGGGCAAACCGCCGACGTTGTGATGCGATTTGATCGTCACCGACGCGCCGCGCAAAGATACCGATTCGATTACGTCCGGGTAAAGAGTTCCCTGCACGAGCCATTTGACGTCGCCGATCTTCGTCGCTTCGGCGTCGAAAACGTCGATGAATTTCGCGCCGATCGCTTTGCGTTTGAGTTCGGGATCGACAACGTCTTTGAGAACGGCGTAAAAATCTTCGGAAGCATCGACGCCGATCACATTCAAATGCAGTTTTTCCTTGTAAAGCGCGAGCGTCGTTTCAAATTCATCGGCGCGCAAGAGTCCGTTATTGACGAAAATGCAGGTTTGACGACTTCCGATCGCCTGCTGCATCAAAACTGCCGCGACGGTCGAATCAACGCCGCCCGAAAGACCGCAGACAACATTATCGTTTTCGCCGACCGTCGCGCGGATCTTATCGATCTCTTCGGCGATAAACTGCGCGCTTGTCCAATCGCCTTTTGCGCCGCAGATATTAAAAAGAAAATTGCGCAGAATCTCTTTCCCCAAAGGCGTGTGCGAAACTTCCGGATGAAACTGAACGGCGTAAATTTGCCGGTCTTTATTCTCGATCGCCGTGATCATTTCGCCGGTCGTGGCGGTCTGGTGAAAAGCGGCGGGCAAAGATTTAACGTGATCGCCGTGGCTCATCCAAACGTCCAATTCAAACGGCAAATCTTGAAACATCTGCGTTTCGCCGCTCAAAACCTTGATCTTCGCGTGTCCGTATTCGCGCTGCCGCGAAGGTTCGACCACGCCGCCGAAATCCTTGGCGATCAGATTCATTCCGTAGCAAATCCCGAGAATCGGCGCGTTAATCGAATCATAAAAACCGTCCGAAACCTGCGGCGCGTTCGCTTCATAGACGCTCGAAGGTCCACCCGAAAGAATGACGCCTTTCGGTTTACGCTCGAGGATCTTTTCCAAACTGTCATAAAAAGGCACAATTTCGCAATAAACGCCCTGTTCACGCACGCGCCGCGCGATCAACTGCGTATATTGCGAGCCGAAATCGAGAATTAAGATAAGTTCGTGTTGCATTTTGTTAGTTTTTGAATTTAATTGAATATAAAATCTTTTTGGCAATTTCCTGCGCTTCTAAAGATTTTGTCGTAATCACAAAATTAGTTCCGGAGTATCGTCTTTTGCCTTCTTGAAAATACACCCCAATGGCAAAATGTTTTTCGTAAGTTTCGTGTGGCTCTATCGAGCCATCTTTGTTTACTTTATAAGTTTCTGAAATATCCTTATTCTCATCCCAAATGAAAAATTTCACGTTTCTGCCATCAATATTTACTTTTTCTTCTTTAACTTCGTAAGATTCTTTTAAATCCCGAAAATCATTTGTGTACATTCCACTATCGATATAAAGTTCCATTTCACCGTCTTCAAAATGCCAAACTTGGCTGTCTATGCCTCGCGCTTTTTTATCTTCCATTGCTTCAGGCAGCAAAAAAGAAAAACTGTCCAGATCAATTAATTTCCAGCCTTTTGGAATTGGCACTTGCAGTTGTTTAATTTGAGTTTTTGAAGATTGTTTTTGACCGAAAATATTGAAAACTAAAAGTATCGGCAATAAAAAAATGATCAGAGTTTTTGGCATGATGTTTCTCAAATTTCTTTTATTAACCTACATAATAACAGAATTTTTTTGAACTTCACTTGACAAGATAAAACAAAATCCATAATCTTTAGATTCGTCTTCGGACGATATTCCGCAGTAGCTCAATGGCAGAGCATTCGGCTGTAAAGTAAGTTGCAGCTTTCACAGGTGACTGTGATTGAAAAATCGGATGAATTCAGGGAAGCCTTCACTGATGCAAATTAGTATGGTAATCCTGAGCGAAGCCTGCTGAATGGTTTAAGAGTAAGCAGGAACGTGCAGAGACTAGAAGTTGAGGAAACCAACCCGATAATACTTCCAAGAGCGTCCGACAACTTTTTGAAAAAGAAGTTGATGAGATAGTCCACACTCAAACCAAAGTTTGGGGTAAAGTGTAACCGAAGGGTTGTAAGTTCGAGTCTTACCTGCGGAGCCAAATTTACATTCAGAAAGGCAGTTTGTCACAAATTAAGGCAAACTGCCTTTTTGTTGTTTTAAAGCATCCTGCCAAATTTTCAAGTCTATGTAATAAACGCCGAATTAAAGTGTTTGAGCCAAAATGCCGATATTGTAAAAGGCGAAAACTTAGTTTGAAAATCTCAGAATAGCCAACTTTAATGTTAGATTCGGATAAATATTTCCTGTTTTATCTTGAATTCAATCATCAAAGCGTTTGTTATTATAGGATACTTCAAAGAAATAGGTTTAATTTATGCCGAGAATACAAGAGCGAACGCCGGTCTCGCTCGATATAATTTTAGAAGGCGCGTCGGGCAAACGCGTGGCGCGGGTCAGTGATGTTAGTCTGGGCGGCTGTTTTATCGATTCTGTGATACCGATCAGATTGGGTGAAGTGATCTCTTTTCGAATGAAGACATCAGAAAATGAATGGGTAGATTTGCAGGGCGAGGTGGCTTATATCTTCGCGGGTCTCGGTTTCGGCGTGCGGTTCGTTTCGATGACGGAAAGTAAGCAAAGCATTATCGAATATGTAATATTGATGAATAACGGCAATCCATGGGGCGACGATGAAGCCGCGGGTTGACGCGCGGGCGCGGAAAAGTTTCAAATTCAAAGCGCGAGTGTTAAAACCTCGCGCTTTTTTGTTTTTGCGGGTTTCGTCTATACTTTCAAATAATATGTCAGAAACGCCCCAACATATCGTCGAATTTCGCAATGTCGGTTTTGAGATCAATGCTGCGAAGATTCTCGTTGATTTGAATTTTACGGTCGCGAAGGGCGAGATTCTCGTGCTTTTGGGCGAATCGGGCTGCGGGAAAACGACGACCTTAAAACTCATCAATCGTCTCTATGAGCCGACTTCGGGCGCGGTGCTGGTCGAGGGTTATGCGACGACCGATTGGAACGCGATCGATCTGCGGCGGCGGATCGGTTATGTTTTGCAGGAAGCCGGACTTTTTCCGCATTTTACGGTCGCCGAAAATGTCGCGCTCGTCCCTCGTCTTGAAAATTGGGACGAAACGAAACAACGCGCCCGAATAAATGAAATGCTTGAACTCGTCGGTTTAAGTTTCGACAAGTTTTCAGACCGTTTTCCACACGAACTTTCGGGCGGTCAACGCCAGCGCGTCGGCGTCGCGCGGGCGCTCGCGGCGGATCCGGATCTATTACTTTTGGACGAACCTTTCGGCGCGCTCGATGCGTTAACAAGAGTGAATTTACAAAAGGAATTTGCGCGGCTCGTGCGGAACTTAGGAAAATCGGCGGTTTTCGTGACGCACGATCTGCACGAAGCATTCGTTTTGGGAACGCGGATTTGTTTGATGGACAAAGGCAAGATCGCCTTTCTCGAAACGCCCGAAAATTTTGCGAAATCAGATTTGCCGCTGGTCAGAAATTATCTGGAAACAATTTCAAATACGAAAGATTAATGGAACGCGAATGGGCGCGGATTTGACGGATTGGCGCCGATCAAACTAAAAATACAGAATCAGCGGCAATCCGCGTCCATCCGCCGAATCCGCGTGCTATTTCCCGAGACTTAATTATGAGCTTTTTCGAGTTTATCAAACAAAACTGGGTGGAACTGCTCGCTTTAACGCGCGAACATCTCGTTCTCGTCTTTGTTTCGACCGCTTTCGCCGTCCTGATCGGCGTGCCGCTCGGGATTCTTTTGACGCGCCGAAAACGGCTCCAAGCGCCGGTTTTGGGCATTGCGAATATCTTGCAAACCGTGCCGAGTCTTGCACTCTTCGGACTGCTGATCCCCGTCGCGTATATCGGTGGGATCGGCGCGAAAACTGCCGTCATCGCGCTGACGCTTTATTCGTTTTTGCCGATCATCCGCAACACCGTGACGGGCATTTCGGGCGTCGATGCGCGAACGCGTGAAGCAGCCGTCGCGATGGGCATGACCGATTGGCAGATCCTCAAAATGGTCGAACTGCCGCTCGCCGCGCCCGTGATTTTAACGGGAATTCGCGTCGCGGTCGTGATCGCGGTCGGCGTCGCAACGGTCGCGGCGGCGGTTGGCGCAGGGGGCTTGGGAACTTATATTTTTCGCGGATTGCGGCAAAACGATAATAATCTGCTGCTCGCGGGCGCGGTTTCGTCGGCACTGCTCGCGCTTTTTTTGGATTTCGCGCTCGGGCAATTTGAAAAGTCTTTTGATTACAAAAAGCGTGCGGAAAGCACGCGCCGGAAATTTATCGCAATCGGCGCATTGGCTTTGATTTCATCGGTTTTTGCCTTCAGTTTTATCCAAAAACCAAACACCAAAGACCAAAATCCGTCTAAAACAATTCGCGTCGGTTCAAAGGATTTTACCGAAAGCATGATTCTCGCGGAAATCCTCGCGCAAATGCTCGAAAAACGCGGAATCAATGTTGAAAGAAATTTCGAACTCGGCGGCAATCTCGCGCACGACGCGCTCATTTCGAATAATCTGGACGTTTATCCAGAATACACCGGCACGGCTTTCACGGCGATCTTAAAGCACACGCCGATCACCGACACGCAGAAAGTTTACGACGAAACGAAGCGCGAATATACGGAAAAATTCCAGCTCGAGCTTAGTCCGCCGCTCGGATTTTCAAACGATTTCGCGATTCTCATTCGCGGCACGGTCGCGCGGAAAAACAATCTCAAGACGATCTCCGACGCCGTTCCTTTATCGAAAACGTGGCAAGCCGGATTCGGTCAGGATTTTATGTCGCGCGCCGACGGTTACCGAGGATTTGCGCGCAGCTATAATTTTAATTTCACCAAACAGCCGCGCGAAATGGATCTGTCTTTGACGTATCGCGCCCTGCAATCGGGCGAACTCGACATCATCGCCGGAAATTCGACCGACGGTTTGATCGCCGCGCTCGATCTGTTTCAGCTATCGGACGACAAAAAATATTTTCCGCCATATCAAGCCGTTTTCATCGCCCGCAACGACAAAGCGGAAACTTTGCGCGAAACATTCGAAAAATTAAACAATGCGATCTCGACCGACGAAATGCGAAAACTCAATTACGCGGTTGACGGCGAAAAACTCACACCGAAACAAGCGGCGGGCAATTGGCTGGAAGCAAAAAGCTTTTAGGTAAAAATGTTTGACCTGATTTTGAATTGTTGTATTATTGATTTTGCGTCAAAAATGACCCTTTTCGACATAAATATAAGCTAAAAATTTAAGTACTGTGTCAGTTGAACAAGAATTAAAGGAAATTTACGATGCTGAGGGAAAACGGCGCGTTATTATTTACCGCAACGTTTCAGGCACGTTTGGTTAAAAACAGGAATATTTCAGCGAAGACCCGTTTGAAATGTGTTGGATTCCAACAGGAAGAGCAGTAATTGGTATTTACGACAGCGCGGAAAGAGCAGAAATTGAAGCACGAAGCAATATTGATTGGCTGAAAGAATTGGAGAATACTACAAATTGAACTGTCTCGACACGCCCTTATGAGAAGTTTTTCAAGGGGTTTATTATATGAATAAATTTTATCGGCTAAATCTTTTGTTATTGATGCTGTTTTTGTCGCTCGGTGTTTCGGGACAACAAAAACGCCCGGTAATTAGCGGCACGACAGAAACGAAAGTGGATGTCATTGAGAAGGACACCGGAGAATTGACAACTAAAGACATCGCTCAAAGGCGGGATTTGACAGCGTACGACGAGGGCGGGCATCTGGACTGCGGGAACTGGGGCGCGAAAAATAAGTCGAAAGATATTTGCGACGAGAAGAAACTTCGAGATTTCATCTGGCGGCATTGGACAGAAAAAACGGCGGGCTACATCCGCATCACTTATGACGGGACGGACGCGAAAAGCACTTCGCACATTTTTATCGAACCGGATCGAAATGACCGATGGCGAATCGTCTGGCGAATCGTTCGTCGGCACAATATGCCGCAATATAATAATCAAATAACAGACATCGGTAAGATTGTGACCGTCGAGCACATTGAAAATAAACCTGTAAAAGGCGAATGGGCTTTGGTTTTCAAAGATGAGTTCGGCGACATCATACAAAAAATCCCCGATTTTGATTATTAAAATTTGGGTTTCAAAAACGCCCCTTTTGACACAAATAAAATTATCAAAACTCAAACTCTTAAGCTCTTTATTTCGCTTTCAATTAAAAGCTCATTTGTCGCAAAATCCATCTCATATTTAAAATCTCAAAAACGGATGGCTTTTGAGATTTTGAAAGATGAAAAACCGCTCACAACGATTATCTTCACCAAGACAAATCAGCAATTTATAAAACAAAAGCGATCCGTAAATTTTTATTGAACGTAATGATGAAACAGCCGTATAATTAAGCGTCTTTCAAAAACAGTTCGGTCAATAAAAATCTAAAGGAAAAACTCTATGGACAACAACGAAAAGAAAAAAAGCGAAGAAGAACAAAACGAAAATGCCGGAAAATTGTCGGGAATCGGCGCGGGCGTCATCACGGGCGCGGCGATCGGAACTTCGATCTTGCCGATTGTCGGAACGTTTGCGGGCGCGCTTGTCGGCGGCGTCGTCGGCAGCGAGGTCGGCAAAAAGGTCGGCGGTTCGCTGCTCAATAAATTCGGCGGTAAAAAAGATGCTGAATCCGCAGAGAAACCGGACGTTACGGCGGAACTTCAAAAGCTCGCCAAACTTCACAAAGACGGCGTTCTCGACGATGAAGAATTCAAAGCCGCGAAGGCTCAACTGCTCAATCTTTGATCTTTATTCGGTATTTAAACGACAAAGAGTTTGCGGATAATATCCGCAAACTCTTTGTCGTTTAAAGCTTAGTTTCACACCGGGACGCCGCGATCGCAGAGAGTTTTTAGCCGATAAACTCGGCAGGAAATTAATAAATCTCATTATAAATTGCGCGGAACGCTAAATTAGTGCATCATAGTGTTTGACAATTTTACGTACTCTCTTTCATCAACGGTGGCTCGTCCCTTTTGGAAAGAATTCTTAGCGGTGGCGTTTTGGATAGTTCGAGAGTAGGTTTGTATTAGGTTAGAAGCAGCTCAAAAAAATTGAGTTATCAAACGCAACACTTCATTTGCAACCGTTTCACTGAAGCACATTTCGCTTTGACACTTCTATTTAACTTCTGAAAAACGCAAGAAGTTTAGACATTCATTTGTCGGCGGAAAGGTCTGTCCGACGGGATTGTTTTGTGTTTCACAGTGAAATTTTGCGGTTTTCGGTTAAGAAAACAAAAGGATATTAATTTTATAATGAGTTTTAAAGACTTAGGCTTGCATGAGATGCTTTTAAGCAGATGCGAGTCAATCGGCTATGCTACGCCGACACCGATTCAAGAACAAGCGATCCCGCTTGTTTTACAAGGCGAAGATATGATCGCCTGTGCGGAAACAGGAACCGGCAAAACCGCCGCGTTTTTGCTTCCTATTTTACAGAAACTGATTGAAAACAAGCCGAAAGGAACGGCTGTTTTGGTTCTCGCGCCGACGCGTGAGCTCGCCAATCAAACCGAACAAGCGTGCCGCGATCTGGCACCGAAAAATATTCGCTGCGCGATCATCATCGGCGGCGCCGGTTACCGCAAACAAGAAGAATCGCTGCGGCGCGGCGCGGACATTATCGTCGCGACGCCCGGACGGCTCGTTGATTTTATGGAACGCGGCGAAATTAATTTTTCAAAGCTTCATACGCTCGTCCTCGACGAAGCCGACCGAATGCTCGACATGGGTTTTCTGCCCGCTATCAAACGCATCATCAAAACTTTGCCGACCAATCGGCAGACGCTTTTCTTTTCGGCGACAATGTCGTCCGACATCGAAAAGATCGCTTATTCGATGATGCTTGACCCGAAATTTATCGAAGTCAACAAACGGGGCAAGGTCACCGATCTGGTCGAACAATCCGTTTATCCGGTCGCTGCCGCCTCGAAAACAGTTCTTTTGCTCGATTTGCTCGAACGCGAAAAGTTCGAACGCGTGCTGGTTTTCACGCGCACCAAACGCGGTGCCGACAAGCTCGCGCATCTGCTCGAAGCGCGTTCGCATAAATCGAACCGGATTCACGGCGACCGTTCGCAATCGCAGCGCGAAGCCGCTCTGCGAAGCTTCAAATCAGGAAAAACACGTGTTTTGGTCGCTACGGACGTGGCGGCGCGCGGAATCGATATCGATTCTGTTTCACATGTGATAAACTATGACATACCCGAAGTGCCGGAAGATTATGTGCATCGCATCGGACGAACGGGACGCGCCGGTAATAAAGGTCGCGCAATAACTTTGGTCACAGCCGGTGAAGAACATACAATGCGGGCGATCGAACGACTGACTGGTCAAGTGGTCGAGCGCATTTTGTTACCGGATTTCGGTGGTGTTCTGCCCTCGGCTGTCAAGCCTTCCACAAATAAATTTTCGGCGGTTCACAAAAAGAGCTTCCGCTCGTTTCGTCCGCGCCGGGGTAGATAAAGAAAGGAAAATAAATTTATGAAAAAAGAAGTATTTCAAGTTGGGCAAACACTAAAAATGTTTTGCTCGGCTTGTGAAGCAGAACAAAATCATTCAGTTGAAACCGTGTCCAAACAGGGACAAATAACCAAAGCCGCGTGTCAGGTTTGTGAAACATCGAGCACTTTCAGCCGCGGCGTCAAAACTTCGGTGGCGATGGGCAAAACAAAAACCGCTTCGCCTTATGACCGAACGCGTAAATACCGCAAAGGTCAGGCAATGATGCACTCAGTCTTCGGACAAGGCGAGGTCACGGACGTGATCGAAC
>JBBQOA010000080.1:0-11417 GCA_038330465.1 Pyrinomonadales bacterium | reverse complement strand
AGCGAAGCTGCGTGATCTTAAAGGACGTCCTCGATTACACGCTTGCCGAAATTTCGGAACTGCTCGGCAAAAGCGTTCCCGAAATCAAAGCCGTTCTCCATCGCGGGCGCGGGCGTCTGCGCGAACTCGGCAAATCGGTCGAAACCGCCGCGCCCGTTTTGGACGCGCAAACGCAAAAATTATTAGCGCGCTACGTTGACCGCTTCAACGCCCGCGATTTTGATTCGGTGCGCCAAATGCTGACCGAAGAAACGCGTCTCGATCTCGTCGGCAAAGCCAAACACACCGGCGCGCGCGCGATCAGCGACAATTATTTTTATAATTACGCGAAACTCCGCGACTGGCATTTCGCGCCCGGCATCGTCGAAAACCAACCCGCGATTTTAGTCTTCGATCCCGAAACCGAATTCGCGCCGCGCCCGCTCTATTTTCTTCTGCTGACCATCGAAAACGAACAGATCGCCGCGATCCGCGATTACCGCTACGCCCGTTATGTTGCGGAAGATGCTGAAATTACCGTGATTTGATCGTTTGTAAAAAATTACTAAAAAGGCAGGACGCGAGTTTGCGCGAATATTTAACTTTTATTTTATTTTCCACAGTCCTAATTCGATTAATCCTTGTCGTTCCAAAGCTCTTTCAAATTCATTAAATTTGAAAATTCTCGCGGTTACTTCACCGATTTCGGTCAAGGGAATTATTTCTGCCTCATCGCTAATTTGAAAATGCGCTGACCACATATCAATTCGCGGATTGTAAAATCTGGTAAGAATGTTTGTTGTTTTGGCGTTTTCCTTCAACCTGTTTTCGTAAGGTTTCGCTGATATAACGAGTCATTTTGCGTATTGGTGAGCCTTGATCTTAGCCATTCGCATCAAATGTTCGAGCTTCATATAATAATCGAGTTCGGAAGTTTCTTCGGCAGATAAGTCTTCGTCTTTTTCGCGTTCGATCAACTCGGAAACCCGTTGTTTCGCTTCATCGGAGGGCTTAAAAGCCAAGACTTTAGCCGGATTACTTAAGGCAATAAAATCCACTACTTCCTGATACGCTTTATAATTTTGAAGAGATTTCATAGATATTTTCCTCAAACCCGATTGTAGCATTCAACCGGAAAAAAGTTTAGAAAATCTTGCCCGATCCACATCGAAAATCTGCCGAACCTCGGGCGCCGAAGATTTCAAACGCTATTCCGACATTAAAGCCGTCGAATTGAAAGATGTTTGGAATTTTGGAAGGCGCGCAGATATTCAAGTTGAAATTTGAATATAATAATATTTACGGGAACTTACTTAAAAGAATTATTGTCAAAAAGATCATGAAGAAAAGCTGCTTTGTCACAATTTTGATCCTTTTACTCTCTGTTTCAGCCTTTCAAGCTCAAACGCTCAAGCGAACAAAAATCATCTGTAAAAAAAAACTTCAAAAAGATCACAGACCAAAAAGAAAAATATTTCCAAAATTCTCTCTCTCGGAGTAATCAACGGCAAAGCCAAAAATTTAGTGAAGCCGGAGTTTCCCTTAGCCGCCAAAGCTGTCAATGCGCGCGGCTCGGTCAATGTTTCGGTTTTGATAGATGAAGAGGGAAATGTGATCGAAGCCAAAGCGGTTTCAGGTCATCCTTTACTACGCGCAAATTCCGTTTCAGCCGCGCTCAAATCTACCTTTGAGCCGGTAACTTTAAGCGGAATTCCCGTCAAAGTGCGAGGCGTCATAATTTATAAATATTTTACCGACACTTTTAATTGGCTGGAAATCGGAAACGCTTTCGGAGAAGGAAGTTTCGCAGAAATGCTGCCTTTTAAATTTGAAGAAGTAAAGAAGTTGTATGAGCAATATCTGACGGCAGATTATGAGAATAAACCGCAAACTTATCAAAATCTGCAGGCGATGATAGAAAATAAGTTGATCGAAAACCAAAAAGGACTTTGGCTTTTTCAGGTCGGATTGTTTTTGAGAAAGTTTCCATCCAATCGTGCGAACCTTGAAGATTGGCAAAACTATGTGATCGAGCTGAAAAACTTAATTGCCGGTTCGCCCGAAAATATTTCGCAGGCATTGATTTCAAAACTCAAAAATCTTCTAAATCTCTCGGAAAATCCGCAACTCGACACTTACGATCCTCGATATGGAAGTAAAACTTATAAACAAATTCAGGACATCAAAGAAAGAATGCCGATGCTTGGAAATTAAAATTCTAAAACCAACTGCCCTTGACATCTTTCAAAACAACCTGCGCCGTGTTGTGTCCGGCGGCGGCGAAGACGCCGCCGCCGGGATGCGTTGAGGCGCCCGTTAGGTATAGATTTTTGATCGGGGTTTTGTACTGGCTCAGCTCAATCAGCGGGCGGAAGAGAAACATCTGGTCGAAATCCATTTCGACGTGCATCACGTTGCCTCTGAGAAGCCCGAGTCTTTGTTCCAAATCCAAAGGCGATTGGACGAAGCGTTCGATGATCGAGCCGCGCACGTTCGGCGCGTATGAATTGACGACATCGATCAATTTATCGGCTTCGCGGTCTTCGATGTCCTGCCAGCGCTCGCCGTTTGCGAGTTCATACGGATAATATTGTCCCCAGATGAAAAGCGTGTGTTTGCCTACGGGCGCTAAGCTGGGGTCAACGGACGAAAAAGTCATCGCGAGCGCGCCCGGATTTCGTGACGGAATGCCGTTTAAGTAATCGCCGTAAGCGTGGTCGAGATAATCCATCGACGGACAAAGAAGCTGAAGCCCGCGATGACAATCGCTCGATTTTCCGCCGCTCGGTGCCGCCAGATAATCGGGCAATTCCGAAACGGCGCAGCGGACGATCATCCCGAAACCGTTGCCGATGCGGACGTTTTCGATGCGTTCCGCCAAGCCTTCGGGCAGGTTTTCTTTGCCGATGAGTTTCAAAAATGTCGTGTGAACGTGCGCGTTTGAAACGATGCGTGCGGCTTCGATGCGCGTTCCGTCGGCTAAAATTATGCCGCCCGTCTCATTGTTTGCGACTTCGATCTGAGCGACTTCCGCGTTCAATAAAACTTCGCCGCCGTGATGCTCGAGGCATTTTGCCATCGCTTGCGTGAGTGCGCCGCTTCCGCCTCGCGGGCGTTTGACGCCGCTTTTGTGGATCATTGAATGCCAGCCTAAGAAATCTCCGGTCGCCATTGCCGACGGCGGCGGTCCCGATTGCGCCGCGAGCCAGCCAAGCGCCGCGCGCAAGCCTTCGTGTTTGAAAGTCTGTTTGACGAGCGCGCCGTAACTCGTCATCAATTTGCGCACCATCTCCGCCGGATTTTTCGACTTCGTCCCGAAAACCATATGCCGCCCGAGATTCATCACCGACGGCGGTTTTAAGAATGCTTTGAAAACGCCTTCGTTGAGGTTTTCCCATTCGGCGACGAATTTTTTATACCGGTCCGCGTCTTCGGGCGAAATGCGCGCGATCGATTCGCAGGTTTTATCGACATCCTTCCAAAAATAGATCGCGCCCGCGCCGTCAGGCAGCGGCGCAAACGCGAACGGGTCGCAGTCGATATATTCGAGCCCGAATTTCTCTAATTCCAAATCCTTCACGACCGGCGTCAGATGGATCATAATGTGCGCGCTTGATCCGACATCGATCTTGTAGCCTTCGATCAGATCGTCTTCGGTGCAAACCGCGCCGCCGACAATGTGCCGACGCTCAAGCACGATCACTTTCAAACCTGCTTTCGCGAGATAACAAGCGCACGTCAAGCCGTTGTGTCCGCCGCCGATCACGGCGACATCGTAAATGTTTTGAGTCATAGATCTTATTTTGCCATACTGGCGAAGTTTACCGAATTTCAGACTGCCCGATGATTTTTAAAAAATTGAAAATTATTAAATATTTATGTTATTTTTGAATTGTTGTATTTTTAATAGCGATTAGATGACTATGCATATAATAGCTATTAATTGCCCTCCGGTGATGAGCGCCGCTATTTTTCTAAAAATTCTTCACGGCTATTTGTTATCAAGCTATTGCAGCTTGAGGTTTTGTGGTTTTAAACAAGATCTTTTCATAAAAGAGATGAGATTTATTGGCTGAAAATAAATATTAATGTAAGTTTAAATTTTTCAGCGCAGTTTGAATAAGGAGCAAAAGTGATTACGCTAAATGTCAATAATGTAAGTTATCAAGTCAATGTGACGACAGATATGCCGCTCTTGTGGGTTTTGCGCGATGTCCTCGGTTTAACGGGGACGAAATACGGCTGCGGGCGCGAATTGTGCGGCGCGTGTACGGTTTTGATCAATGGTCGGGCAGAGCGCACCTGCGAATACGATGTCGGCGGCGCGGTCGGGAAACAGATCACGACGATCGAGGGACTTTCCGCCGATCGTTCGCATCCCGTGCAGCAAGCCTGGATCGAACATCAGGTTCCGCAGTGCGGTTTCTGTCAATCGGGAATGATCATGGAAGTCGTCGGCGAACTCAACGACGGCAGACCGAAGGCTGAAATTATCAACGAGGTCAGCAATATTTGTTCGTGCGGCACGTTTCAGCGAATTCGCGCGGCAATACTCAGTCTTTAATTAACGAAATAAGGGAGGATTACGATGACGAAACCACAGGAAAAACCGGAAAATCTGATGAGCCGCAGAAGCTTTATCGCGAGTTCGATCGCCGGCGCGTTCGTCCTGACGCTCGGTCTCGAAGGCGGCAAAAATGTTCTGGCGGCATCAGGAGTTGCTGACGCTCTGCCGCTTGCCGAAGGACGACCTAATCGGGTCGCGACGACTGCGCAACTGGGCACGTGGCTGCAGATCGGTTCTGATGAAACGGTCATGATCCTCGTCGGCAGTTCGGAAATGGGGCAGGGCATTATGACCGGTCTTGCGCAGCTTGTCGCCGAAGATTTGATGGTTAACTGGGCAAACGTCAAGGTCGAATCCGCGCCCGCCGGAGCGATTTATGCCAATCCGCTCTATCACGCGCAGATGACCGTCGGCAGCGGCAGTATGCGCGGCTATTATCAATCATTGCGCCTCGCCGGTGCGACCGCCCGCGATATGCTGATCGCCGCCGCCGCCCAAACCTGGAGCGTGCCGGTCAATCTTTGCCGCGCCGTCAATGGAACCGTCGTCAACACTTCGACAAATGCGGTTCTGACTTACGGTCAACTGGCGGCGCAGGCGGCTCAGATGCCGGTCCCAACAAATCCCGCGCTCGTACCCGACAACGCGCTGCGCTATATCGGAACGGGGCTCAAGCGCGTCGATATTCCGCTCAAAGTTGACGGCAGCGCCATTTACGGAATGGATGTGCGTCTGCCCGAAATGGTTTATGCCGCCGTCAAACATTGTCCGTCGTTCGGCGGAACGCTCGCGCAGACGCCTTCGACGCCATCAGGCACGATTGCCGTTGTCCCGCTGCAAGTTCTCAGCGGAACCGGACGCGGAACCGAAACGACCGGCATGATCAATGCCGTCGCGGTCGTCGCCGACAACACCTGGAAAGCGATGCAGGCGGCTTCGTATTTGTCGGCGAACTGGAACATTCCCGCTTCTTCGCTGCAGCTCAACAGCGACGATTTCGTCGCGCAAGCCGAAGGATTTTTAGCGAACGGCGCGCCCGACACGAGAAACGCCGAGATCGTCGGCTCGATCAGAAAACAATTAAGTTGGGGCAAGCCGCTCACCAATACATATTATCTGCCGTATCAGGCGCACGCGCCGATGGAAGTGCTCAACTGCACGGTCAGAATTTCGGGGCAAGCGCCAAATCAGCGCTGCGAGATCTGGGCGCCGACGCAAAGTCAGGCGGCGACCGTCGCGACGGCGATGGCGCTGACCGGACTGCCGATTACGCAGATCGACGTCAATACGACATTCTTAGGCGGCGGATTGGGGCGAAAATTCGAACAGGATTTTGTCAGTCAGGCGATTCAGGTCGCGATGGCGATCAATCGTCCCGTCAAACTGATGTGGTCGCGCGAAGAAGATTACGCGCGCGATCAATACCGACCGATGGCGGTCGTCGAGATCCAGGCAAGTCTCGACGGAGAAAAAAAGGTCAAGAGCTGGCGTTACCGAAATTGTTCGCCGTCGATCTCTCTGCAGCGGCGACCGACCTCGACCGCCGTTGACGGTCAGGCGATCGAAGGTTCGACGACCGCGACCGGCGTAACATATTCTTTTAAGGCGCGGCTCGTCCAGCATCTTGTTCATCCGGCGAATATTCCGATCGGCTACTGGCGGTCGGTCGGTAATTCGATCAACACATTTGCGGTCGAAAGTATGATGGACGAACTCGCCGTCAGCGCCAATCTCGATCCGTATCAATTTCGCCGCCAGCATCTGCAAACAAGTCCGCGCGCGCTCGCCGTGCTCGACCGCGCGGCAACAATGGCAAATTGGGGCGGCGCGGTGCCATCGGGGCGCGCCCGCGGCATCGCGCTCGCGCAGTGTTTCGGCAGCATCGTCGCCCAGGTCGTCGAAATTTCAGCACCGACAGCCGGACAAATAAAAATTCACAATATCTGGTGCGCGGTCGATTGCGGGCGGGCGATCAATCCCGATTCGGTCAAAGCGCAGATCGAGGGCGGCATCGTCCACGGCATCAACGCGGCGCTTTGGGAGCAGGTCAAATTCACCGCCGGAAAATCGAGCGTCACCAATTTTAACAACACCCGCAAAATAAAACTGCGGGAAATGCCGCAAATAAACATCGAGCTGATGCCGACCGACCCGAACGTCCCGCTCGGCGGCGTCGGCGAACCGGGCGTTCCGGCAATCGCCCCGGCAATCGCCAACGCCTATTTCAAACTAACCGGAACCAGAGTTCGCCGATTACCTTTTTTCCCGCAATAACTTTGCTATGCGGAAAACTTCAGCAGAAAATTAAGCGGGCGGGCGTTTCAGTCGCACTCACCTCTTTCGCCAAAAATAACAGTAATTCATCAAACCGTTACGCTCGCTACCGATTACGGCGACCTCGCAAGTTTTTGAATTTCGATTCACCTATTTTATATTTTGGATTAAACCTAACACTTTTTTGCGAGATACTTTTGTGGAATTTCCAAGTTCTTTACTAATCCACCATTTTCTAACAATTAAACTTGGTACAATGAAAAACGGAACTTTCGGAAATCATTCAATGTCGCAGAGAATATAACCTTCAATCGCATCTAATTTGCTAATAAAACCTTCTTCATTGAAAGATCGACTAGAGCCAACCATATAGCTTGGGCAAAAATAAGTTCCTCCGCTACTAACGCTTCTAACCTCCCATTTTCTACCTTTGTCATCTACCAAATCGAAGTTTGCGCCTTCGGATTCGGCAATCTTTCCGCCGAAAATTTCCGCTGACAATCTTCTTTCAAGGATAAATGAAATTCTTCTTCCGTCGGTAAAATATTCTTCTACACTATCTACTGAAATTTTCAGTGCTGAGGCAATTTCCACAATGTTCCATTCAAGCATTCCGCGGAGGATTTTCATAAATTATTTTTTTCTAAACAACACGATGCGATTTGAATTCGTTCCTTTGTCGTTATTTTTTATGCCCCAAATATTGGATGTTTTGGTAAAAATCTGTTCGTTTATGATTATTCCTTCACAATGAAATCCGGCTTCTTCACCGAGAGAAACAACATATTCGTCGAGTTTTATCTTTCCGTTTTTTATCTCGCCAACCTCAAAAGCAACGAAACCAGCTTTTAATGTAATTCGGTAAAGTTCTTTGAAAACATCGCTCATAATTTCGCACCATTTTTCAACGGTTTTTGTTATCGAAATTTCGACGTTTTCAATATCAATCGAATTAAACCAACATCTTAGCCAATTATCATCGGCATATTGAACGACATCCAAAAATGGCGGCGAAGTAACCGTTAATTGCACTAAATCGCTTGGAATTCTATTTGTGAATCTCGCGTCGGATGTAGAAAATATAGCACCTTTTGAAATGTTTCTAAGATTTTCTTTATCGCTTTGAGACAAATCGCGCATCAACGACTTTGATTTTTTGAGAATTATTTCTTTAGTGTTTCTATAATCCGGGGTTTGATTTCTTGTTTCGTTTATTTTCTTTTGACGTTCGGGTTTGACAGCTTGATTTGGTGGCAAAGTATAAACCGAAAAAAATCCGGATGAATGTCCGGTCAAACGGTTTGTCGCGACCATTCTAATCCAATCGTCAATTAAATCGTCATTTCCTTGTGAATATTTCGATTGTAAATAATTTTTCAAAGAAACTATTTCTGCTTCTGTCTGCGGATGAAAAAACATTGATAAATCTAAATCGGCTTTAATATTTTCTTCAATTGGAATTTCATTAAGTCTATTCCATATATCGTTTAAATTCGGAACACTCAAACGTGGTTTACAAAGAATTTTACTAAGCGGATTAACATCATTGGCAACAACGTGACGACCCAACAAAGCAGCTTCGATAATCGTCGTTCCGCGACCTGCAAACGGGTCGTAAACGATGTCGTTTACTTTAGTGAGGGATTCTATAAAAAATCTTGGTAATTGAGCCTTAAAACAAGCTCGGTAAGAAATTTCGTGAATAGAATCGGACTGTCTTTGTTTGGCTGTCCAAAATTCATTTAGATAAATTGGCAGTAAGCCATTGCCAATATGTTTTTGTTCAACGATGGTAGAATTTCCAAATTCGGCAAAGTTGGTAAGTATTTCGCAAAACTCCGTTGCTTGCATTTTTGAATTTGAAACCGCAACGGTTTCAAACAGATTTATCTGGGAAACATTTACTTTCATGGTCTTTATTCTCCAAAAGTTTGTGGCTAACCGATGCTTCTAGCCGGACACTGACCGATGTTTGAGGTTCGATAAAATCGAGTCTGACTGTTTTTATTTGATATTTTGGGGTCAAGTTTTGATAAATTATTGTGCAAATCAGATGGTAGATCGGCGGAGCAAACTTATCTTGTAATTTCTTAGATGATGAAGTTAACACACGTCGATTAGAGTCATTAGGATTCCAGCCGCTTGTCGCTTTCATCTCCAGTGCAACATGTTTGAAATCACCTTTGGCTAAGATTCTATCGGGATAACCAGCGCCGGAGCATTTTTCTATCTGATATATTTTCAGATGTTTATTTAATTGTTCAATTGCATAAACTTCCACCTGATTGCCAATTGATTGATTAGAACTGTTTTGACGAATCACGCAAAATGATTCTATAAAATTGGAATTCGCAACAGCTTGCTCAAAATCTCGTGATATTTCATTAATTAGTTTTTTGTCCCAAACTGAAATTAACTGACGTTGTTCAGAACCTTCTCGCTTTAATAATTCTCTATAGTATTCTTCAAAATTAGGCATTACGTTCCATTTTTGAATAATTACCAAAATATGTCTAATCGAATTTATAAAACATAAAGTAAACCTACCGAAGTAAAATCAGTTCCAATGTTTGAGATTTTGCCAGATGTCGGGCAGCGGCTTTTTGGTTTGGCGGCAAATTAGAATGTGATATTTTTCGTAATTGTCCGAATACGGATGATTGACTTCCGTTTTTTCCTCGACCGATTCGCACGATTTTTCGGCGTCGGCTTTTTTTGAACCTAAAAGAATCAAAATTTCGCCCGTGTAACCGCGCGGTCCCCAGAGAAAATAGCTCTGGTGCGGGCTGATCGCTTTCGGCAAGCCGTATTGCTTACCGAAGAAATCGATCGCGCCCGCTTCGCCGTAGTTCGAGGCGAAAATTCCGGTGCGCGCGCGTTCTTCGGGCGGCAAACTATTGTAAACTTCCGCCGTTTTTTCGACCATTTCCTGCCAGATCAGTTGGTCGCCGAAAATTTGCTGGAGCGGACTCGTTTGCGCGACTTCCGAGCGCGGCGGTCGAAAACCGATCTTTTCCTGATAATTTATCAAGGTTTCGACCGGCAAAACCGGCACGACCGTCGGCAGAACGAGCGCGGCGAGTCCGATCATTAAAACCGGCAGCGCGTATTTTATAAACCGCAGCGCTTTGAATTTTTCGATCAGCTGTTCCCACCAAACCGCGCCGCCCGCGAGCAGCATCGGATAGATCGGAACGAGATAATAATCCTTCGCTTTGAGATAGATCATCAGCGCGAGCAAAACGAGATAAGCAATACCGAGGAATCGAAAACGCCTGCCGTTTTTATCGGCGAGAAAGAAATAAATTCCTGCAAGCCAAACCGGAAAGCTCAGGGGCAGCATCGTCATGATCTGCGAAACGAAAAACTGGAGCGGCGACATAACAATGTTCTTGCCCGATTTCTGGACGTTTTGGAGCAGTTCGAGCGTCGCGAAATCGTTTTGAAATTGCCAGATGATGTTCGGCAGAAAGATCAAAAAGGCGAGCGCGCCGCCTGCCCAGAAATATTTGTCGAGAAAAACTTTTCGCGTTCGTGTTAAAAGCAAACCGATGACGAGCGCCGCGCCGAAAAAGAGCATCGAATGTTTGTTCATCAAACCGAGTCCGGCAAAGAGTCCGAAAAACAGCCAGTTAATTGAGGGATTTTGGATTTTAGAGCTTGGATTTTGGATTTCCGGCGAAATATCATTCGACTGATCTTTGACGGCGCGGATCGCAAAATAAATGCACGCCGTCCAGAAAATAGGTTCGAGCGAATTCATCCCGAGCAGATTATCGATCGCCAGATAAACCGGCGCGCATAAAACGCAGAGACACGCGAGAAACGCCGCAAAGCGTTTGCCGCCGAATTCCCGGACAAGCAGCGCGGTCAAAAAAATTTTCAGCGCGCCCGCGACCGCCGGAAAAAAACGGATCGCAAAGAGCGAATCGCCGAACAAAACGCGGCTCGCCTTTGCCATCAGCGCAACCAGCGGCGCGTGGTCGGGATAACCGAACGCGAGATGTTCGCCGCATGCGATAAAATAAAGCTCATCGCGAAAATAGCCGTAATTCGAATTAAAAATGAAATGCAGAAGCAGTTTGAAGATCGCAAAATAGACGCCGATCGCCATTACACTGAGCCAAAAATTTGTTTGATCTTTTGGTGATTCTTTCATAGCGTTTAATAATTTCGGTCAAAATTTTTTTGCTTAACTTTCGTTCAAACGATCTTCGAGCTCGATCAGTTTGGCGATAAACGATTTTCTTTTCGGTTCGGCAAATTCGTTGCCTTGCTGGATCGTTTGAAAAAGTTCCCACGAATCTTCGCTGACGAGCCGCGCGGCGCGCATCAGTTCTTCGTAGGAAACGGTCGCAAGTTCGGAATCGACAACGTGCAGCTCGTCGAGCGCGCGGGCGACAAAATGCGTCAGAGCCTGAACGTGCGCCATTTCGCGGTCGTGTTCGGCGGGCGTTTTTTCAAAAACATTTAATTTTAATTCATCGGCGAGAAATTTTCTGACCTTTTCGGTTTGCGCCGTTCGCACGGGACAGAGCGCGATTCGCAAACCGGCAATGCTTTCGCGTCCACTCTGCGGTCCGAAAAGCGGATGCGT